>CAXICH010000264.1:0-2875 GCA_964022245.1 uncultured Alphaproteobacteria bacterium | reverse complement strand
AGGTAAAAAGTCTGGGCGGCGGTCTAGACCCGGGCGCACCGCACTGCAAGGCTGGCCGCATGAGCGCCTTTACCGCCGACCCGGCCTTTGATGCCGGATCCCTTCTCGTCACCGACTGGCCCCTGTGTCAGATCCGGCTTCAGGACGATGCGCGCTTTCCCTGGCTGATCCTGATCCCGCGCTCCCTCGGTCGAGTCGAGATTGAGGACCTGTCGCCGGAGGACCGGACCCGGTTTCTGGACGAGGGACTGCGCGCGGGGGCAATGGTCCGGCGGATGGGCGACGCACTCGGGCGGCCCGTCGACAAGCTGAACCTTGCGGCGCTGGGCAATGTCACGGCCCAGCTGCACCTGCATGTGATCGGGCGTCGTCGCGATGATCCGGTCTGGCCCGATCCGGTCTGGGGGCGCGGCACACCGCGACCGTGGTCGGATGCCGAGCGCGAGACCCTGATGGCGATGATCCGCGCGGCCTAGTCCGGCTTCGGGACCAGGCTGACCCGCAGGCGGCGGCGCTCGCCCTGGAGTGTGCCGGACCAGCCGCGACCGACCCGCTGCAACTCCAGCCGCCCCCCTTCGGCCGGGCCCTCGCCGATCAGCAGCAGGCTGACGGTATCGCCGTCCCGGCTTCCGGACGTCAGGGTGCCCGCCGCCGGTGTGGTGCGCGACATCCACGCCCCCTCGATGGGCTCGCCGGGGCCAAAATCGACCAGAACGATCGCCATCAGGACCCCGCCCTCGGGATCGACCAGATGCCAGGCGCCGTCCATCGGGCCCATCCGCTGGTCCATCCGCATTTCCGCCGAGGTGACGCCCTGGTCGTAGGCCAGCGCCGCGTCCGTCGGTCCGGCCTCGAACTGCCCCTCATAGGCATTGATCAGAACCGCACCGCGCAGCGGCCCGCGGTAGGTGCCGGTGCTGTCGTCACCCTCGGCATCGCTTTCACCGAAGCCGGCAGGGGGCTCGAACGGCCGGATGGCCGGGGCCTCATACAGGGACTGGCTGGGCAGGGGCACGGGATCCTGCGGCGGCGGACCGGGATCCTGCAGGCCGGACAGGGCGAACAGAAGGGCGGGGACAGTCGCGATCATGGTCTGACCCTAACGCGCGACTGCGGCAGATGGCCACCCCGCCCGGTCCGAAGCGTTTCCGGCTGCGTAACTTGGGCTGTGACACGGCGTTTCGTTGACAGGGCATTGCGCGGCTCTCTAAAGCCTTGACCGTTCCCGTCCGTTGATTTGTCCCGGGTTTTTTGAGAACTATTCGCATGTCGGAACCCCATTCGGGCAGCCCCGCCGATCCGGCCGGACCGCCCCGGTTTTACATCCCCCAGCCGAACGGTCGGGTCCGTCCGACCTCGCCCCACCTGCAGATCTGGCGCTGGCATGTGACCATGCTCGGGTCGATCCTGCATCGCATCACCGGCTCGGGTCTGGCGGGCGGTGCCGTGCTCGTGGCCCTGTGGCTGGGGGCGCTGGCCTTCGGGCCCGAGGCCTATGAGACCTTTGTCGGACTGGCGGGATCGCCGCTGGGGCTGATCGTCTGGTTCGCCCTGTCGCTGGCAGGCTTCTATCACCTCGCATCAGGCGTCCGGCACCTGATCTGGGACACGGGCGCGGGCCTGTCGCCGAAGGGCGCCTCGACCCTGACCACGATCACCCTGGTGTTTGCCGTCGTCGCCACCCTGGCTTTCTGGGGCTGGCTGTTCGCTTCCGGAAAGGTGACGCTGTGAGCGCGCACAGGTCTGTCTATCGCAAGAACGTCAAGGTCGCCGAGCGCAAGGGCGCGGGCGGCTGGCTGGCCGAGCGGCTGTCGTCGCTGGTGCTGGTGCCCCTGACCCTGTGGGCCCTGTGGTCCGCCGTCATGATCGCCGGCACCGGCTATGAGGGCGCGCTCGACTGGTTCGCCCAGCCCGTAAACGCCTGGCTGCTGGCTGCCACCTGGCTGGTCACCCTGTGGCACATGAATATGGGCATCACGGTGATCGTCGAGGACTACATCCACAAGCGCTCGACCCTAGGTCTGCTGCTGGGCCTCAACACGCTGCTGTGCCTGTCTCTGGCCGTCATCGGCCTGCTGTTCATCACACGACTGGCGGTGGGCTCTGACCCGCTGCCGGCCGGTTTCGGAGTCTAGTCGTTTGGCCTCTTACGAATTCGTCGATCACGAGTATGACGTCGTTGTCGTGGGCGCCGGGGGCTCGGGCCTGCGGGCGGCGCTGGGCGCTGCGCGCGAGGGGCTGAAAGTCGCCTGCGTCACCAAGGTCTTCCCGACCCGCTCGCACACGGTCGCGGCGCAGGGCGGCATCTCGGCCTCGCTCGGCAATATGGGTGAGGATTCGTGGAAATGGCACATGTACGACACCGTCAAGGGGTCGGACTGGCTGGGCGACCAGGACGCCATTGAATATCTGGTCCGCGAGGCCCCCAAGGCCGTCTATGAGCTGGAACACTGGGGCGTGCCCTTCTCGCGCACCGAAGAAGGCAAGATCTACCAGCGCGCCTTCGGCGGCATGACCAAGAACTATGGCGAGGGCCCGGTGCAGCGTACCTGTGCCGCCGCCGACCGTACCGGCCACGCCATCCTGCACACCCTGTACGGCCAGTCGGTACGCCGCGAGGTCAAGTTCTTCGTCGAATATTTCGCGCTGGACCTGATCATGCAGGAGCAGGCCTCGGGCCCCGCCGCCTGCACCGGCGTCACCGCGCTGCAGCTCGACACCGGCCAGCTGCACCGCTTCCGCGCCAAGATGGTCATTCTGGCGACCGGCGGATACGGCCGCGCCTATTTCTCGGCCACCAGCGCCCACACCTGCACGGGTGACGGCAATGCCATGGTGCTGCGCGCCGGCCTGCCGCTGCAGGACATGGAATTCG
>CAXICH010000263.1:0-2887 GCA_964022245.1 uncultured Alphaproteobacteria bacterium | reverse complement strand
CCCAGGACATGATCGCCGGCGGCGCCGGCCAGCAGGATGGTCTCGGCGAAGAGGCCTGATTGCCTCACCGCGACTGACTGCCGAAGACTGAAGGGGATGCGCCGGCCGGTGCATCCCCTTTTTCGTGCCCCGGCTTCATCCGTCCACAGCGAGGGGAGACTATCGACAGCTTTCCGACCGCGGCTGACGCAGGGACGGTTAAGAGTTAACCCATGAACGCCCTCGCTCCCCTGTCGCCCTCGGACGCCGGTCCCCAGTCCCTGCCGCACAATCTGGAGGCCGAGCAGGCCCTGCTGGGCTGTCTTCTGTTCGACAATGCCGCGTTCGAACGCCTGTCGGACAAGCTGCGCGGCAGCCATTTTCACGAACCGTTCCACCAGCGCCTCTATGACGTGATCGAGGATCACATCCGTCAGGGCCTGCTGGCCGAACCGACCTTGTTGATGGGCCGCTTCAAGCAGGACCCGGCCTTCGAGCAATTTGGAGGCCTGCGCTATCTGGCTGATCTGGTGGATCGCGCGCCGCCCGCCGCCAATGCACCCGACTATGCCCGGGTCATCTATGACCTGGCCTTGCGGCGGGATCTGATCCGCATCGGGGGCGACATCAGCCGCGCCGCGCCTGATCCGGAGACGCCTGCCCTCGACCAGATCGAAGCCGCCGAACAGTCGCTCTATACCCTCGCCGAGACCGGTAAGCCGTCGTCCGGCTTTGTCAGCTTTTCCCAGGCCCTGGCCGGTGCCGTTCAGATGGCGGGCGAAGCCTATCAGCGTGACGGCAAGCTGGCGGGTCTGGCGACCCAGCTGGATGATCTCGACCAGAAGCTGGGTGGCCTCTACCCCTCTGACCTGCTGATCCTTGCCGGGCGCCCCTCCATGGGCAAAACCTCGCTGGCCACCAATGTCGCCTTCAACGTGGCCCGCAACTATCGCTGGGAGCCGACGCCCGAAGGCCGCAAGACCGTGTCGGGTGGCGTGGTGGCCTTCTTCTCCCTGGAAATGAGTGCCGAACAGCTGGCGATGCGGATTCTGGCGGACGCCTCGGGCATCTCGTCCGACCGCCTGCGCAAGGGCGAGATCGACGCCTCCGATTACGGGCGTCTGCGCGACGCGGCCATCGAGATCGGCGAAAGCCCGCTCTACATCGACGCCACCGGTGGTCTGGCCATCTCCAAGATGGCCGCCCGCGCCCGCCGCCTGAAGCGTCAGGAGCACGGCCTCGACCTGATCATTGTCGACTATCTGCAACTGCTGACCGTCGGCGATGCCAACAACCAGAAGAACCGCGTGCAGGAGGTCTCCGAGATCACCGGGGGCCTCAAGGCCCTGGCCAAGGAACTGAACGTCCCCGTTCTGGCCCTGTCGCAGCTGTCCCGTCAGGTCGAGAGCCGTGATGACAAACGGCCACAATTGTCCGACCTGCGCGAGTCCGGCTCGATCGAGCAGGACGCCGACGTCGTCATGTTCGTCTATCGCGAAAGCTATTACCTGGGCCGCTCCGAGCCACGCGAGGGCACGGAGGAGCACCTGACCTGGCAACAGGACATGGACCAGTTGCAGCACGTCGCCGAAGTCATCATCGGCAAGCAGCGCCACGGCCCGATCGGCACCGTCCGCCTGTCGTTCGACGCCGACACCACCCGCTTCGGCAACCTCGCCCACGACAACCGCTACAATAACAGCAGCAACTACGGCGATTGATGCGGGCTTTCCGTTGCCTTCGCACTTGCGGCATAAGTGACCGATGACCCGTGCCCGCCTGTCGGTCGATCTCGACGCCCTTGCCGCCAACCACGCCTTCCTTGAGCGCCTGACCGGGCGGCCGGTGCAGCCTGTCGTCAAGGCCGACGCCTATGGCCTGGGCGCCGAGGCCTGCGTCACCCGGCTGATGCAGGCCGGCGCGCGCACCTTCTTCGTCGCCCGCCTGATTGAGGGTCTGGCCCTGCGCGAGGCCATGGGCGCCGACCCGATCGTCTATGTGCTGGATGGCTGCACCGAGGGTGCGGCGGCAGCGCTGCGCGACGCGGCGCTGCGCCCGGTGATCAATCACGCCGCCCAACTGACCCGCTGGCAAGAGGCCGGGGGCGGACCCTGCGGTCTGCATATCGACACCGGCATGAACCGGCTGGGGTTCCGGCCGGAGCAGGCCCCTGCCCCGTTCGACGGCCTCGATCTGGTGATGAGCCATCTGGCCTGCGCCGATGATCCCGCCAGCCCGATGAACGCGCAGCAGCGCGAGGCGTTCGCTTCCGTGCGGCTGCGCTATCCCGATGCCCTCGCCTCCTTCGCCAATTCCGGGGGCTGCTTCCTCGGCCCCGACTATGCCTTCGACGCGGTCCGGCCCGGCATCAGTCTGTGGGGCGGCGGTCCCGAAGGTCGCCCGGACACGCGCATACGGCCGGTCGCCACCTTCAGCGCACCCGTCCTCCAGGTGCGGGCCGTCCCGCGCGGCGAAAGCGTCGGCTATGCCCGGAGTACCATCGCCGACCAGCCACTGGCCGTCGCGACCGTCGGTGCGGGCTATGCCGACGGTGTGATGCGCGCGACCAGCCCGAGAGGACAGGTCTTCGTGGCCGGGCACCTGCGCCCTATTGTGGGACGGATTTCCATGGACGCGCTGGCGGTCGACGTCAGCGGTCTCGACGTGACCGAGGGGGACCAGGTCGAGCTGTTCGGCCCGAACCGCGCGATCGACGATGCCGCGCGCGACACCGGCACCATCGCCTATGAGTTGCTGACGTCCGTCGGTGGTCGGGTGGACCGGACCTATCGCGGCTAGGGCTACGTCAGACTCGGTCGCAGGCTGGGCCTGCCCCTCTGCGCCCGCCGCCCGTTTCGGTGTAAGCCCGATCCATGGCTCGCGATTCCTCCCAGTTCATCTGCCGCGT
>CAXICH010000262.1:0-2970 GCA_964022245.1 uncultured Alphaproteobacteria bacterium | reverse complement strand
GTCACCGACCGGCCGCCGGTCTGGTTCATGCGTCAGGCCGGGCGCTACCTGCCGGAATACCGGGCCTTGCGGGCCGAGGCGCCGGACTTCATTGCCTTTTGCCTGAATCCGGAGATGGCGGCCGAGGCGACGCTTCAGCCGATGCGGCGCTTCGGCTTTGACGCGGCTATCGTGTTCGCCGACATCCTGCTGATCCCGGGAGCATTGGGCCAGAAGGTCTGGTTCGAGGCTGGCGAAGGGCCGCGGCTCGGGGCGCTGCCGGATCTGGCGTCAATGCAGGCCCTGACTGCGGGGGCGGGCAAGGCCCTGTCGCCTGTCGGAGAGACCCTCAGCCGGGTGCGGGCCGCGCTGGATCCTGAACGCACGCTGATCGGGTTTGCCGGGGCCCCCTGGACGGTCGCGACCTATATGCTGGATGGGGAGACCCGGTCGATCGGCAAGGGCGAGCGCGCACAGGCACGAACCTTCTATTATCGGGAGCCTGACAAGGTCCTGGCCCTGCTGGATATTCTGGTCGAAGCCACGGCGCACTATCTGAAGATGCAGGCTGACGCCGGGGCCCAGGTGCTCAAGATCTTCGAAAGCTGGGCCGAAGGCCTGCCGGACGACCTGTTTGAGGTTCTGGTCCTGAAACCCCATCAGAAACTGGTCGCCCGGGTGCGCGAGCTGGGTGTCACCGTTCCGCTGATCGGCTTTCCGCGGGGATCGGCGGCGCTGGCTGAACGTTATGCCCTCGAGTGCGATGTCCAGGCCGTCGCCTTGGACACGGCCTGCCCGCTGACGGTTGGCCGCAGGGTTCAGGCGATCAAGCCGATTCAGGGGGCGCTGGACCCCCTGCTGCTGCGGGCGGGCGGCGAGGCGCTTGACCGACGCGTGGACCAGTTGTTGGAGGCCTGGGGCGAGGGCCCGTGGATCTTCAATCTGGGTCACGGCATCCTGCCCGATGTGCCCATCGCCCATGTCGAGCAGGTGCTCGAAAGGATCGGCGCGCAATGAGCGCCTCCCGGGACAGTGGGGGCCGCCGGATTGCGGTGGTGCTGTTCAATCTGGGCGGGCCGGATGGGCCGGAGTCGGTCAAGCCGTTCCTGTTCAACCTGTTCAATGATCCGGCCATCATCGGCCTGCCGGGGCTGTTGCGGACGGCGCTGGCGCGGCTGATCTCCGGCCGACGCGAGACGAGTGCCCAGGCCAACTATGCCTATATGGGCGGGGGATCGCCCCTGCTGCCCGGGACGAAGGCCCAGGCTGTGGCGCTGGAACAGGCCCTGTCGGAGCGGCTGCCGGCGGACAATATCAGGGCCTTTGTCTGCATGCGTTACTGGCATCCGATGACCGAGGCCGTAGCGGCCGAGGTAGAAGCCTGGCGCCCGGATGAGATCGTCCTTCTGCCCCTCTATCCGCAGTTCTCGACGACGACGACGGCCTCATCGCTGAAGCTGTGGCAGGAGACCTACCGCGGCCCGGGTTCCAGCCGCATCATCTGCTGCTATCCGCAGGCCGGGGGCTGGATCGAGGCCCAGGCCGGGCTGATCCGCGAGGGTCTGAAGACGGCGGGGGACCAGCCCGTTCGGGTGCTGTTCTCCGCTCACGGTATCCCCGAGTCGCTGGTGACCAAAAAGGGCGATCCCTATGCCGAACAGGTCGAGGCCGGCTGCCGGGCGGTGGCGGAACGGCTGGGCCTGACCGACTGGAGCCTCTGCTACCAGAGCCGGGTCGGGCCGATGAAATGGCTGGGTCCGTCGACGCCCGAGGCGCTCGAGCAGGCCGGGAGGGATGGTGTGGGCGTCGTTCTGGTGCCGATTGCCTTTGTTTCGGAGCATATCGAGACCCTCGTCGAACTGGATATCGAGTACCGCGAGCTGGCCGAGGAACACAGTATCCACCCCTACATCCGCGTGCCGACCGTCAGCGTGACCCCCGCCTTCATCGCGGGCCTGGCGGAGGGCGTGCTGGGGGCCCTGGACCGGACCGGCACGGCCCCGTTCGGGCCGGGGTGTCAGGCCGACTGGAAGGCGTGCCCCTGCCGGGCGGAGCGACGGGCTGGAGCGGTCGCATGAATGCCTATGACCTGGCCCGAGGGCTCCACATTCTGGCGGTGATCGCCTGGATGGCGGGCCTGCTGTTTCTGCCGCGACTCTATGCCTATGACGCCGAACAGGCCGACAAACCCGAGCCGTTGCGCAGCGAGATGCGCGACCTGCTGCGCACATGGCAGCGGCGCCTGCTGAAGATCATCCTCAATCCGGCCATGGCGGCGGCCTGGGTCTTTGGCCTTTGGCTGTTCTGGTTGCGGAGTGGCGGCGGCGCAGACTGGAGCTTCGCCCACCAGCCGTGGATGATGGCCAAGATCGCCGGCATCTTCGCGCTCAGTGGATGGCACGGGTATCTGTCCGGGGAATTCCGCCGCATCCAGTCGGGGACATCGGTCCGGTCCGGTCGATTCTGGCGGATGACCAATGAGATCCCCTTCGTGATCGCCGTCGTCATGGTGCTGTCGGTGACGCTGGAGTGGGGCGCGCGCTGACATCGCCGGTCTGCCGGGCTTGACCCGGTGCGGCGGGCGTGGTTTCCGTGGTCCTGAGCCGTCCTTCGGGGCGGTGCCCTTCTCTTCCTCCTGTGCCCGCCGCTGATCGCCCTTATGGGACGGGCAGGCTCCGGAGTTCCCCCACTGGCCCATAAGGGCCTGACATTACTAGGTTTTTCGCTCCTGAACTTGGATTGTTCGGGGGCTCATGCCCGTGCGAGTTCCGATGAGCGATCCCAGCGACATCTCCGACACCCCCGAGACCGAGCCGGCTGTGGCCGATGCCGTGGCGGACACGCCGACGACCGAGGTCGACACCGCCGAGGACGATGACGAGGAGGGCGAGGCCATCGTGCCGTCCGGCCGAATCACCCTGGCCGAGCTGAACGAAAAGACGCCGGCCGATCTGGTGGCCTTCGCCGAACAGCTGGAGGTCGAGAACGCCT
>CAXICH010000261.1:0-3044 GCA_964022245.1 uncultured Alphaproteobacteria bacterium | reverse complement strand
CCATGCGCGCAGTCCTGTCCAAGGCCCCCGGTGGCCCGGAAACCCTGGTGGTCGAGGAGGTGTCGGACCCGACGCCCAAGGCCGGCGAGGTGATCATCGAGGTCAAGGCCGTGGGCATCAACTTCCCCGACACCCTGATCATCGAGGACAAATACCAGTTCCGGCCGCAGCGGCCCTTTGCCCCCGGCGCCGAGGTGGCGGGCGTGGTCGAGGCGATCGGCGAGGGCGTCAAGGGCGTGCACAAGGGCGACCGCGTCATCGCCGTCCCCGGCTGGGGCGGCCTGGTCGAGCGGATCGCCGTCCCCGCCGCCAGCGTGATCCCCATACCGAAGGCGATGGACTTCGAGACGGCTGCCGCCCTGATCATGACCTATGGCACCAGCTACTACGCGTTGAAGGACCGGGCGAAGCTGCAGGCGGGCGAGACCCTTCTGGTGCTGGGCGCCGCCGGCGGTGTGGGCGCCGCGGCGGTCGAGCTGGGCAAGGCCATGGGCGCGCGCGTCGTGGCGGCCGCCTCGACCAACGACAAGGTCGAGTTTGCCCTCGAACTGGGCGCCGACAACGGTCTGATCTACCCCTCCGGCCCGATGGACAAGGCCGCCCAGAAAGAGCTGTCGGGCGAGCTGAAACTGGCCACCGGCCGCGACGGGGCCGATGTCGTCTATGACGCCGTGGGCGGTGACTATGCCGAGCCGGCGCTCCGGGCCATGGACTGGTGCGGCCGCTATCTGGTGGTGGGCTTCCCGGCCGGTATTCCGTCGCTGCCCCTCAACCTGACCCTGCTGAAGTCCGTGGCCGTGATCGGCGTCTTCTGGGGGGCTGCCGTGATGCGCGACCCCAAGGGCCACGCCGCCAACATGGCCGAGCTGATGACGCTGTGGAGTGAGGGCAAGATCCGCCCGCGCGTCAGCCGCACCTTCCCCCTGCACAAGGCGCACGAGGCCATCCAGGCCCTGGGCGACCGCTCGGCCATGGGCAAGATCGTGGTGACGGTCGGGCCGTGACCCTCGCCCTTGCCCCGGACCTCGATCTGACCGGTGCCGCCGAGCGACTGGCCGCAACGGGCCGGTCTCGCGTGCCCGGTCTGCTGGGCGAGGGGGCCGGGGCCCTGCACGACGCCCTGACCGGGCCGGATATGGTCTGGAACCGGGCCATCCAGAACCCGTACAATGCCGACGTCCCGGTCGCCGTATTCGAGGCCGAGCCGCTGGCGGAGCAGGCGCGTCTGTATGGCATGGCCCACGAAGAGGCGACCGAGGGCTTCCAGTTCATCTTCGACCGCATCAAGCTGGGACAGGCGCGGGCCATGGGCCTCCCCCTGCCGTCCGTGCTGTTCGAGCTGCACACCCTGTTCAACTCGGACCCGTTTCTGGACTTCGCGCGCGGCCTGACGGGCGATGACCGGATCGCCTATGTCGACGCCCAGCCGACGCGCTATATGCCGGGCCATTTCCTGAACGGTCACACGGATGCCCATGACGATGCCGGTCGGCTCTATGCCTATGTGCTGAACCTGTCGCCCCGCTGGCGGGCGGAATGGGGCGGGCTGCTGATGTTCCTCGACGCCGATGGCGCGGTGACCGAGACCTTCACCCCCTCCTTTGGCACGCTGAATCTGTTCAGGGTGCCCCAGGACCACGCCGTATCCATGGTGGCGCCCTTTGCAGGCGCCCCCCGCTATTCCATCACCGGCTGGTGGCGGACGCGGCCGCCGGGCGGCTAGTCCTCGCTCCGGGCCAGACGGGCCAGCGCCTGACGGGCGGCCTCACGGTGGCGCGAGCGAATGTGGGCCGAAAGCGTGGCGACCACGGCCGTGATCACGGCGGCGTCGTCGGTAAAGCCGATCCCGACCATGACGTCCGGGATGGCATCGACCGGCATGACGAAATAGGCCAGCGCCGCCAGCATCATACCCTTGGCGCCTGCCGGGGTCTGGGGATCGCGGGCCGCATACCAGACGCTCAGCAGGTGGTCGGCGAACGGAATGCGCGCGAGGCTGCGCTGCACCTTGGGCCAGAAGCGGCGCTCGACCCTGACCTCATCGACCCTGTCGATGCGGGGGATCAGGGCCTTGCCCCGGGCGATTTCGGCGGATGAGGATTTGGCAGGACGGACCATGACCCCTAAATCGTCACCGACCCCTTCCGGTTCAATCCCGATTTGACAAAGGACTTCCCATGAAACTCGACTCTTCCATCGCAGCCGTCGTCACCGGCGGCGCTTCGGGCCTTGGCGAGGGTACGGCCCGCGCGCTCGCGGCCAAGGGGGTCAAGGTGGCCCTGTTCGACCTGAACGAGGAAGCCGGCGAGAAGATCGCGGCCGAAATCGGCGGCGTATTCTGCAAGGTCGATGTCACCTCGGACGCCGATGTCGCGGCCGGCTTCGAAAAGGCCCGCGCCGCCCATGGGCAGGAGCGTTTGACGGTCAACTGCGCCGGGATCGCCACGGGCCAGAAGACCGTCAGCCGCAAGCGCGACACCGGCGAACTGCGCGCCCACGACATGGACGCCTTCGAACGCACGGTGCGCATCAATCTGTTCGGCACCTTCCGGGTGCTCAGCCAGTCTGCGCTGGGCATGGTCGCGGCAGAGCCCATGGCCGACGGCGAGCGCGGCCTGATCGTCAACACGGCTTCGGTGGCGGCCCAGGACGGCCAGATCGGCCAGGCCGCCTATTCAGCCTCGAAGGGCGGCGTCTATGCCATGACCCTGCCCGTGGCCCGCGACCTCGCCCAGGAAGGCGTGCGGGTGAACACCATTCTGCCCGGCATCATGTGGACGCCGATGATGGCCGGCATGGACCAGAAGATCCAGGACGCCCTGGCCGCCGCCATCCCCTTCCCCAGCCGCCTTGGCACCCCGGCCGACTATGCGTCGCTGGCCCTGCACCTGGCCGAGAACGTCTACATCAACGGCGAGTGTATCCGTCTGGACGGCGCCATTCGGCTCGCACCGCGGTAATTCTGAAAAGGGTCTTGCGGGCCCTGCCCCGCCTCGGCTATACGCCCCGCTCTCGACTGAGAGTGCGGGCGTAGCTCAGGGGTA
>CAXICH010000260.1:0-3052 GCA_964022245.1 uncultured Alphaproteobacteria bacterium | reverse complement strand
CCTCCAACCCCGCTCCATCCGCTCCCGCCGCTCACAAGGTCGCAGGCCTTACGAGCCCTCCGTGCGACAGGACGGGAAGAGGGTGACACACGGCTGGACCTGGTCGGGAAGACCGGTGCGAGAAACGGAAGGCGTGTTGAAAGGGCTGGGGCTTTTAGTGGCAACCCGCACAGCTGGGGCCGTCAGTCCAGCGCTCCGTCTGCCTTGCGGGAGACGGACCTCGGGTTGGCCTCAGCCTATTTGCCCTTGGTGGCTTTCAGCATGTCCTGGTGGGCGCGCATGCCGATGGCGATCAGTTCGGCGGCCTCGCCGGCGTCGCCCCAGCGCTTGACGGCGGTTTCCTTGTTCTTCTCCAGATCCTTGTAGCGGGTGAAGAAGTGCTGGATCTGGTCGATCATGATGGCCGGCAGCTGACGATAGCTGGCGACGTCGGTGTAGTAGGGATGGAGCGCATCAACCGGCACGGCGAGGATTTTCTCGTCCATGCCCTTTTCGTCTTCCATGATCAGCACGCCGATCGGGCGCGAGCGGATGACGCAGCCCGGCACCACGGGGGTCGGATTCAGCACCAGGACATCGCAGGGGTCGCCGTCGGCCGACAGGGTGTGCGGCACAAAGCCGTAGTTGGCCGGATAATACATGGCCGTATGCAGGAAGCGGTCGACGAACAGGGCCCCCGAGGCCTTGTCCATCTCATATTTGACCGGCAGGCCCCCTTGCGGGATTTCGATGATGACGTTCAGGTCCCAGGGGGGATTGGGTCCGACGGGGATGGCATCAATGTTCATGACGGGTCTATTGTGCACTTGCGAAACGGGGAGGCGGGCGTGATAGGCAAACCCGGGGCCAGTAGCAAGCGTTCCGCGCAGGGCCCGACGGATCGGGCCACGAGGCCTTCTTTATGAGGCGTTGCATATGACTCCGCTCGACTGGGCTGCCGTGGCGCTCTTCATCCTGTGCTGGCTGGGCTATGAGCCGGTCCTGCGGCTGCTGTCGCGGCGGTTTGGCACCCTGAACCAGGACATGGACGTGGTCCGGCAGGTCTGGATGTCGGCCATGACGCGGCGGGAGATCCGGCTGGTCGACAGCCAGCTGATGGGCCATTCCATCAATTCGGCGTCGTTCTTTGCCTCGACCAATCTGCTCCTGATCGCGGCCGTGGCGGGCATTCTGTTCGGAGGCGAGGCGGCGCTACGCGGCTTTGCCGCCGTGGGGGCCGAGGCCGTACCCCTGCCCCTGCTGGAAGCCAAACTGGCGTTGATCCTGATCTGTCTGGTCCGGGGCCTGCTGGATTTCATCTGGTCGATTCGCCAGCTGAACTACACCCTGGCGGTCATCGGCTCGGTTCCCGAGCAGGACGAGGCGCTGGACCGCGGCGCGCTGGGCCGGGCCGCGGCCGAGTTGATCAATCCGGCACTGGCGTCGTTCAGCCAGGGCGTGCGGGCCTATTATTTCGCGCTGGCCGCTGCGGCCTGGCTGATGGGGCCCCTGTGGCTGGGTGCGGGGGTGATCGCGGCCTTCGCCCTGTTGATCTGGCGGCAGGAGGGCTCGCCCGCGGCGAAGGCGATCCGGAAGGTGCGGGCCGTGCTGGAATCGAATTCCGGCCAGACCCCGCCCACGCCCTGATAGTGAGCACGTGCGGCCACTTGCGGGACGTTTTTTGACTTTCAACCGGTTACATTGGCGAAAATTGCCACTGGAATGTTGCAATGCGTGACGTCCGGTGAAAAATAGCCGCTTGACGATTTGTGCAGTGCAACCTAACTTCACTTTGACGCCTCCGGGCGTCTTGCCCTTCCTGGGCGTTTCCTCCCTATAGACTTTCATGCCGCGCCTCCGGGCGCGGCATTTTTTCTGTCCGAAGGGTCAGGGGACCAGGTCGCGCGCCTCGCGGGCCATACTGTCGATCAGCCGATGGATGATGCCCTGACAGCGGGCCCAGCCCGTACCCGGTCGCATCCCCGCTTCATCCAGGTAGAGCGCTCGTGACATCTCGATCTGCAAGGCATGGAAGCCATCGTCCGGGCGACCCCAGCGTTCGGTCGTCCAGCCGCCGGCGTAGGGCTGGTTGAGCGCCACCCTGAGGCCCTCGCCCCGGAGCAGGGCCGCCACCCGCCGCGTCAGGGCCGTGGCACAGGCGACCCCGTGGCGGTCGCCCAGGACGATCTGGGGGAAGCCGGCAACCGGCCGTTTGGCCGGCGGGCTGGCGCGGGGTCCGGGCATGGAGTGCCAGTCGATCAGCACGGCCACACCGTGACGGGCGCGGGTCTGTTCCATCAGGGAATCCAGCGCCGCATGATACGGGGCATGGGTCGTCTCGATCCGGCGCGTCACCGCGGCGAGGCCCAGTCGCTCCCGGTAGAGCGGGCGTCCATCGCCCGTCAGGCGGGGGACGACGCCATAGCCGGACCGGGCCCGGGGTCCTCCCTCCCTGTCGGTCGGAAGATCATGGATCAGGGTGGGATCGAGGTCGTCCGGTGCCCGGTTCAGGTCCAGCCATGCGCGGCCATGTGTTGCCAGCAGCACCGGTATTCTCCGATCAGGCGCAGCCTCGATCAACCGGTCGACCAGGGCGTCCTCGGCGCTGCGGAGGGAGAGGTCGGAAAGGTCCGGGTCGAACCCGGCGGCCTTCGGATAGAAGCGGCCCGAATGCGGCGAGGCGAAAACCAGCGGGCCGGCGGCCTCACCAGCCGGGCGAAGCAGGCGAAACGGGGCTTCGCCCCCGGGGTCCCCGCCTTCACCCGTCATACGCCCTCCCCTTTTGACCGCCCGGCGAATCCCTGTGGACACGGATCACTGATTTTCATGGCCGGTTTACGCTTGTCGCCTTAACCTTTTCCGCAAGTGAGTAAAACGGCCGTTCGGGCTGGCGGCTTTGGGGACCATTCGATGGCACGCATTCTTCTGGCGGAAGACGATGGATCGCTGCGGGGCTTTCTGACCCGGGCGCTGGAACGGGCCGGCCACGAGGTCGTCGACTGCGAGAATGGCGACGACGCCATCGATGCCCTGGAACACGGCCCCTATGACCTGCTGCTGACCGATATCGTCA
>CAXICH010000259.1:0-3075 GCA_964022245.1 uncultured Alphaproteobacteria bacterium | reverse complement strand
TGTCGCCGCGCTTCTCGACCTCGAATCCGGACGAGGTCACCTATGTGGCGCTGGGCCAGGATTACAGCCGTATCTATCTGAAGAACCTGTCGACCGGCCGCACGGAGTCGCTGGGCGAATTCGACGGTCAGGTGCTGGCACCGCGCTATTCCAACGATGGCTCGAAGGTCGCCTTTTCGATCATTCGCGGCGGCAATACCGACGTCTATACGATGGACCTGCGGTCGCGGGAGCTCCGGCGCCTGACCAGCGACCCGGGCATCGACACCTCGCCCAGCTTCTCGCCCGACAACCGGCGGCTGGTGTTCACATCGGACCGGTCGGGGTCGGCGCGCCTGTATGTAATGAATGCGGATGGGTCGGGCCAGCGCCCGATCTCGCGCGGCGGTGGTTCCTATACGGCGCCGTCGTGGAGCCCGCGCGGAGACCTGATCGCCTTTACCAAACAGCAGGGCGGGCAGTTCCACATCGGGGTCATGGGCCCCGACGGCACGGGTGAACGCACCCTGTCGTCCAGCTATTTCGAGGAAGGCCCGTCCTGGGCCCCCAACGGCCGCTACATCATGTTCGCGCGCCAGACGCGCGGCGGCGATACGCGCCTGTGGACCGTCGATCTGTCGGGCCGGGTGATCGCCCAGGCCGGCTATGACGGTCGCGGCTCCAGCCCCGCTTGGTCGCCGCTGCTGGACGCCCCGCCGGCCAACCTCGGCTATGGCCAGGCCCCCGACAGCTGCCCCAGCTGAGCGGCGAAATAGCCTCACAGGAGAATCCGCGAACCCGATGGATCAACAGTGCGTTACCGTTGCTATGACGCGGTTATCTGTTCGGCTAGCGCTTTGAAATCGTCACGCTTGCCCGCCACTGTGGCGGTACCCTCAAGGAGAGCCCCATGATCAAGTCCCGTATCCTTCGCCTGGCCCTGGTGGGCGTGGCTGTGTCAGCCATGGCGGCCTGCGCCCGCCCGGCTGAAAACCCCGGCCCCATTGCTGACAATGGCGGCACCCAGCAGCCCGGCAACAACACCACCTATCCGGATCGTCCGGTCACGGGCGGCGAAATGGGCGCCGCGCGTCCCGGCTCGGCCGAAGAGTTCGCCAACACCATCGGCGACCGGGTCTATTTCGACCTCGACAGCTATTCGATCCGTCCCGAGGCCTATCCGCGCCTGAACCAGCAGGCCGCCTGGCTGCGCCAGTATCCGGGTGTCACGATCCGCATCGAAGGCAATGCCGATGAGCGCGGCACGGCCGAGTACAACCTGGCCCTGGGCGCCCGCCGCGCCGAGGCCGTGCGGACCTATCTGGTCCAGCAGGGCGTGCCGGCGTCGCGCATCGACACCATCAGCTTCGGCAAGGAGCGTCCGATCGCGCAGGGTTCTGACGAGGAAGCCTGGGCCCGGAACCGTAACGCCCACACCGCCATCGTCGCAGGCGCCCGCTGATCCGGGCTGTCTGACGGCAGAGATACGGAAGGGGGCGTGTCCGGTGGGCATGCCCCCTTTCGCTGGCAAATGATGCCTGGCGGAGTCAGGCTGTGTGAGGGTGGCGTGCCTTGTCGGGGCCGCAAATCCGTGGAACGAGACCAGTCATGTTCAAGTTTTTCTCTCGTCTGAAGCGCGTCCGGTCGGCCCCGGGCAAGTCGGCGGCCGGCCTCGCCGTGCTGGCCTTTGTCGGGGCGACGATGCTGGCCAGTCCGACGGTCGCCCAGTCGACCGAGGGCGAGCCGATCATCTGGGATGCGCGCCGTCTGAGCACGCTGGAACGCAATGTCCGCCGGATCGAACGCGCCCTGTTCCAGCGCAATTCCTCGGGCCAGCCCTTCATCATGGAGCCCGACCCCGAGGTCGTGGCCCTCCAGGGACAGATGGGCAGCGTCGACACCCGTCTGGCCGACGTCGAGCGGACCCTGCAGCGCATGAACGGCGATATCGAACGGCTGACCTTTGCGCTGGACGAGACCGAGCGCGAGAACACCCTGCTTCGACAGCAGCTGACCGACGCCGAGGCCCGCATCGAGGAGCTGGAGTCCGCCGCGCGTCTCGAAGCCGAACTGAATGCGCCGATCGAGCCGAACTCGCCCAGCGGCACTGCCGGCGGGGACCTTCGCGCCGCAGATCGTCTGATGACCCAGGACAGCCGCCGCGGTGCCCGGGCCTATGAAGTTCTGCTCGTGACCTGGCCGGACGCGCCCGAGGCGCGACTGGCCGCTGTGCGGCTGGCCGACCTTTATCTGGCCGATGACGCCGCTGCGGCGGTGCCTCTCTACGCCCAGGCGCTGAACGGCTGGCCGACCGAGCCCTGGGCCGCCAAGGCCACGGTGGATCTGGCCCAGGCGCTGGTGGCGACCGACCGCAAGACCCAGGCCTGTGCCGCCCTGACCGACTTCAACCGCCGCTACGCCGAGACGGCTCCGGCGGCGCTGAAGACCCGTGCCGCCTCGGTCCGGACCGAGGCCGGCTGCCGCTGAGCGAGGCCCTGACCGGCCTGACGGCGCGCGCGAATGCGGTCCTGTCCGGGCGGCTTGTCCGGGACGATCCCGCGCCGGTTGCCGTGGCTGTGTCGGGCGGCAGTGACTCTGTCGCCCTGCTATATCTGGCGCACGGTTGGGCGGTCGCGAACGGGCGGCTGCTGACGGCGCTGCACGTCGATCACGGACTGAACCCCGACAGTCGAATCTGGCATGACCGGGTGCGGGAGTTGGCGCAGCGGCTCGGTGCGGCGTTTCAGAGCGCGCGCTGGGATGGCCCCTGGCCTGACACAGGCCTGCCCGCCGCCGCCCGCGCGGCCCGTCATGCGTGGCTGGCCGACATGGCCCGGGCGGTCGGGGCGCGCGTCGTTCTGACGGGGCACACGGCGGATGACCTGGCCGAAGCGCGGTGGATGCGGGCGGAAGGCACCCCGCTCGGACAGCTGCGCGACTGGAGCCCCTCGCCGGCCTGGCCGGAGGGACGGGGGCTGATGCTGTTGCGGCCCTTGCTGGGAGAGCGCCGGGCCGACCTGCGTGACTGGCTGGGCGGGCAAGGCATTGGCTGGATTGAGGACCCGGCCAATGTCGATCTGCGCTATGGCCGCGGTC
>CAXICH010000258.1:0-3108 GCA_964022245.1 uncultured Alphaproteobacteria bacterium | reverse complement strand
TGGTCGACTCCGGCCTGCACCACAAGCGCTGGAGCCGCGAACAGGCGATCCGCTATATGGTCGACACCCTCGGCGATCAGGAAAGCGCCGTCACCACCGAGGTCGAGCGTTACTCAGTCTGGCCGGGCCAGGCGTCGTCCTACAAGATCGGCCACACCGAATGGGTCCGGATGCGCGCAGCGGCGAAGGCCGCTCTCGGGGACCGCTTCGACATCAAGGGCTTCCACGACACCGGCCTGGCGGTCGGTGGTGTCCCCCTGACGGTGCTGGACGGGGTGATCACCGACTGGGTCGCCAGCCAGCAGGCCTGATCCGGATCAGTCGTCGCGATCCCGATCCCGATCCCGGTCCCGGTCCCTGTCCCGGCGGCGATCGCGACGGTCCCGGCGGTCGTGGTCGCGGTCGTCGTCGGGCGCCACATAGACCGGCGGATAATAGTTGAGGTCGCCCGGGCAATAGCGCTGTGCAACGCCATAGGGATTGCCCGGCGGGGTGGCGTAATAGCAGTTCCGGTTTTCCCACTCGAGCTGGGCGTTGACCTGGTCCAGGCCCATGATGATGCCGTCCAGCACATCCGGGTCGGTGATGCAGGCCGAGGTGCCCACCGAGGCGGTGATGGCGAGGGCGGCGACAAGGCGTCTGCGGATCATGGGCGTCTCCCGGTCAGCGATCGCGGGGCCGGTGCGGGCGATGCGGCCGCTGCGGACGGTCCCGGTAATCCCGGTCGTCGTAGCAGACCTGATACGGGTAGCCCCAGGCATCGATGCGCGTGTAGCAGTCCGAGTCGAGGATCAGCGCCAGCGCCACCAGATCGGCGCCGATCGACACCCCCTGCCAGAACAGGGGATCGGACAGCGGGTCATCGGTCGCGCAGGCCGAGACGAGCAGTCCGGCGACAGCCAGCGCGGCAGCCCCCCTGGAACGGGCAAGTCGGGTCCGGGTCGTGGTCATGGTCAAGCCTCCCATGGCGGAAAGCTAGCCGCGGACCGCCGCTCTGGCCTGTGACGGAATCTGATACCGGCGCTATGTCGCGGGCCGCGTGGCCCAGGTAACCGGCCACAGGTCAGCGGTGACGCCCATACAGGCCTCCATCAGCCGCTCGTGCTCCAGCACGAACTCGCGCCCGGTCCAGATCCACTGGTGAACCGTGCCGCAATCGCCGAGTCCCCGCCCCTTGCCGAAGGCCTCCAGTCGCCGCGTGGCCGGGTCAAAGTCGGGGTTGATCGGCGTCTCCATCGCCTCGCCCGTGGTCGGCAGGCTGACAATGCGCGGCGACGCCCCGGCATTGTCCGTCAGCACATAGAGATAGCCGGTGTTGTAGGCCCCCCTGAAGCACGGCACGCCCCACAGCACGGTGTCGGCACCCAGCCGGTACTGCTGGGTCGCGTATTGAAAGTCAGGGCTGAAGTCGGTGTCGACGCGACAGTCCCGGACCCTGGCCAGATCCTCGACCGCATCGGGCAGTTGCGTCCCGTTCTTCATCCCGGTCTGGGCCACCGCCGGCGCGGCCGCCACCGTCGGCAGGGCCGGCGCGGCGGGCACGGTCGAGGCCGGGTCATCCCCCTTTCGGATCAGGGCGCTGACGGTGCCGAGCCGCCCCTGCCGCTCGTCGATCCACAGAAGCGCGGCGGACACCCCCGAGACCGAAAACTCCAGGGTATCGTCGCCGGTGCCGATGGCAGCAGTCCGGGCTCCTGCCAGGGCCGCGATCAGGGCGCGCGCCCGCTCACCAGCGACGCGGGCGACATTGTCCCTCACATCCAGCCCATAGGCGCGCCCGTCGAGGGTCAGCGTGCGCGGGAGGATTTCGGCATCCATCCCCATGCCCAGTTCGACCACGGGCACTGCCTCCGGTCCGGCGGGCATGACGATCCGCAGCCAGCCTGTGCCGTTCTCCACCCCGCCGAAGGCGGTACAGGTCCCGTCGTTTCCACAGACCACGGTCCAGTCGCGGAAGGTCCGGCTCTCCGGCGAGGCGGTTGCCGGCTCCGCCGAAGCCGCCGGAGGCGCGCCCGGGGCCTTGGTCTCCTCGACGGTCTGGCCCGCTTCGTCCTGGCACGCCGCCAGGCCGGAGGCGAGGCCAAGGGTCAGCAGCACAAGCGGTATGCGGCGCATGGGGAGTCCTCCGGTCCGTTTCAGTCCCAGCCTCGACCACCCCGTCCGCCCGCGCAAGGCCGGGGGTTTGCGCCCCGGCGCGTGACCGCTATACCGCCCCCACAATTTCCTTCCCCCAGAGACAGAGAGCGCACATGGCGAAGATCAAGGTCGACAACCCCATCGTGGACATCGACGGCGACGAGATGACCCGGATCATCTGGCAGATGATCAAGGACAAGCTGGTCTTCCCCTATCTCGACCTCGAGCTCGACTATTACGACCTGGGCATGGAGCACCGCGACGCCACCGACGACCAGGTGACGGTCGACGCCGCCCACGCCATCCAGAAGCACGGCGTTGGCGTCAAATGCGCGACCATCACCCCCGACGAGGCCCGCGTCGAAGAATTCGGCCTGAAGAAGATGTGGAAGTCGCCGAACGGCACCATCCGCAACATCCTCGGTGGCGTCGTCTTCCGCGAGCCGATCATCTGTTCGAACGTGCCGCGTCTGGTGCCCGGCTGGACCCAGCCGATCGTGGTCGGCCGTCACGCCTTCGGCGACCAGTACAAGGCCACCGACTTCCTGATGCCCGGCCCCGGCACGCTGTCGATCAAATTTGTCGGCGATGACGGCAAGGTCATCGAGCACGAGGTGTTCAAGGCGCCGTCGTCCGGCGTGGCCATGGGCATGTACAACCTCGATGACTCGATCACCGACTTCGCCCGCGCCAGCTTCTCGTTCGGCCTGCAACGCAACTACCCGGTCTATCTGTCGACCAAGAACACCATCCTCAAGGCCTATGACGGCCGCTTCAAGGACATCTTCCAGGAGGTGTTCGACGCCGACTACGCCGAGGAGTTCAAGAAGCGCGGCCTGACCTATGAGCACCGCCTGATCGACGACATGGTCGCGGCCGCGATCAAGTGGTCGGGCGGCTTCGTCTGGGCGTGCAAGAACTACGACGGCGACGTGCAGTCGGACATCGTGGCGCAGGGCTTCGGCTCGCTCG
>CAXICH010000257.1:0-3121 GCA_964022245.1 uncultured Alphaproteobacteria bacterium | reverse complement strand
GCAGCAGCGGATAGGCGAAGGCGCCCATCAGGGTGATGAAGACCGCGATCACGGCGGCAAAGATCGGCCGGTCGATAAAGAAGCGAGAGATATTCATGGCTGGGCCGGTCTTTCGCTTAGCGACGTTGCGACAGGGCGCCCGCCGGGGTGGCGGTGGCGGCAGGCGGGGCGCGGGTCACCGGCGCCTGGCTATCGGTGGGGGTGCGTTCGATCTCGACCGTCTTCGGCGTGACCGGCTGACCCGGACGGGCGCGCAGCTGGCCATTGACGATCACCCGGTCGGTGGCCTCGATCCCCGAGCGGATCACGCGCAGGCCGTCGGACAGCGGTCCGAGGTCGACCGGACGGGCCACGACCGTGTTCTCGGCATCGACCACATAGACGACGCGACGGGCCTGATCGGTGGCAATGGCGGAGTCCGGCACCAGAAGGGCCTGATAGGGGGCGGCCCCGGCCACGCGGGCCTGTCCAAACAGGCCCGGCTTCAGGAAGCCGTCGCCGTTCTGCACCACGGCGCGCAGGCGGATGGTCCCCGAGGCCGGGTCCACGACATTGTCCGAAAAGTCGACCGTGCCGCTCCAGCGGAAGCCGGTCTCGTCCTGCAGGCGGATGCGGATCGGCGCCGAGGTGCCGTCGCGGGCATCGCGCTGATAGCGCAGCATCACCGCTTCCGAGGCCTCGAAGACAAAGTGGATCGGGCTGGAGGCGACGATGGTGGTCAGCACATCGGCGGCGGACGATCCGCCTCCGACCAGATTGCCGGCGTCGACGCGGCGATCCGAGACGCGTCCCGAAATGGGGGCGGTGACCCGGGTGAACTCGACGTCCAGTTCCCGGCCGCGCACGGCGGCCCGGGCCGAGGCGACAGCGGCCTCGGCGGTCTGGACGGCGGCGCGCTTCTGATCGACCTCGGCCCGGGACACGGCCTGGATTTCCAGCAGCGATTCGGCACGCGCCAGCTCACTGCGGGCGAGGGCGACCTGCGCTTCGGCCTGCGCGGCCTGGGCGCGGGCCGAGGCCAGCGCCGCCTGCGCCGGGCGCGCATCGAGCGTGAACAGCAACTGGCCCTTGCGGACATACTGTCCGTCGCGAAAGTGGACCGCCTGGATATAGCCGCCGACCCGGGCGCGGACGTCCACGCTTTGCGGTGCCTCGAAGCGACCGGTGAACTCGTCCCAGTCGACCACCTTATCGACCAGCGGCGTGGCGACCGACACCCCGGGCGCCGGCGGCGGGCTCTGGGCTTCGCTCGAGGCGGTGCAGCCGTACAGGAGGCTCGTGATCAGCACGGCCAAGGCCATGATCTTGAAATGGCGCATCTGCGCAGTCTCCGGCGGCCGGTCGAGCCGGCTCAAACAGGTGGGAAGGCGGCACGGCGCGAACGAGGAGGAAGCGCGGTGTCAACGACGGGTGACTTAATGGTGATGTCTGTTTCGCTTGTCAACAGCTGGTGACAAAGCCATATAGGCCGTGGGGACATTAACCGGAGATCCGATTGGCCTTTCCCGTCTGCGGACCACGCCCACGCAACGCTGCCGCCACCCGGGCCTCGATCCTTGAGGCAGCGGAAAGCCGTTTTGCACGCGAGAGTTATGACGACGTCGGCATGCGCGACATTGCCGGCGACGCGGGCGTCGATCCGGCCCTGATCGTGCGTTACTTCGGCTCGAAGGAGGGGCTGTTCCGCGCGGCCCTCGATCACTGTCATGAGGGATCGACCCTGCTGGACGGGGAGCGTGAGACTTTCGCGACCCGAATCGCCCATGAGATCGTCTACGGCACCAAAAACCCCAAGAAGATGCAGGGCCTGCAGATCATCCTGAGGTCCATGTCCTCTGCGCGTGCCATGGAAGTGGTCCAGCAACAGTCGTGCGAGCGCTTCATGAACCCACTCACCGCCTGGATCGGGGGCGACCACGCCGCGGTCAGCGCCCGCATGGCGGCGGCCCTGATGATGGGCATGTCGGTCTCGAAGGAGGTCACGGGGGGGCTGTCCCTGACCGAGGCGGAATGCCGCGCCCTCGAACAGCGACTGGCCCGTATCCTTCAGGATATCATCGACGGCGCTTGAGCCCGGCGGCCCTGTCGGTATAAGGGCCGCACACCAGACCTTCCGACCGGATGATCCGCAATGGCCACCCCCAAGACCGAAACCGCCCACGGTGAGTATGAAAAGGGCACCCAGCCGGTTCATGAGCAACAGGCGACCTATTCCCTGTTCATGGGTATGGCCAAGTGGGGCTCGCTCCAGCTCGCCGTGCTCATCACCTTCTTCGTGCTGTGGCTGCAGCCGGGTGGCAGCATCGTCTTCGGCTTCGTCGCCGCCGTGGCGCTGGCTGTGATCGGCTTCTTCGCCCTCAAGTCCAAGCCCGCGAAGCACTGAATCCGGGCCGTTTTCGCGGCCCCCGCACACAAAACCAGCGCTTTACCGCGGGGGACCTGACAGCCTAGGCTGTCCGTGAACAGTCCACCCACGGAGGGATTCGCTTGGCCGTCACTATCGCCGTGACTCGCGAACGCCGAGATGGCGAGACGCGCACTGCCCTGACCCCCGACACGGTCAGAAAGCTCACCGGCTTGGGCGCTGCCGTGGTCGTCGAGACCGGCAGCGGTCTGGGCTCCTCCATTCCCGATGCCGCCTATACCGAGGCCGGGGCCACCGTCGCCCGCGACCTCAAGACGGCGCTGGCCGGGGCCGATGTCCTGTTGAAGGTGCGAGGGCCTACGGCGTCCGAGATCAGTGCGCTGCGGCCCGGCACCGTGGTCGTGGCCCTGCTGGATGCCTGGCGCGAGAAGGAAACCGTCACGGCCCTGGCCGGGGCGGGGGTCACCGCCTTTGCCATGGAGTTCGTGCCGCGTATCACGCGAGCCCAGGTGATGGACGCCCTGTCGTCCCAGGCCAACCTCGCCGGCTATCGCGCGGTCATCGAGGCCGCAGCGGCCTATGGGCGCGGCTTTCCCATGATGATGACGGCGGCGGGCACGGTCGCGGCCGCCAAGGTGTTCGTCATGGGCGCGGGCGTCGCCGGCCTTCAGGCCATCGCCACCGCCCGCCGTCTGGGTGCGGTCGTCACCGCCACCGACGTCCGCCCCGCCGCCAAGGAACAGGTCGAGTCGCTCG
>CAXICH010000256.1:0-3123 GCA_964022245.1 uncultured Alphaproteobacteria bacterium | reverse complement strand
TCACGCTCGAGGCCCTGGTCGTCGAGATCGAGGCCATCCGCGCCGACACCAGCCTCTCCGAGGCGGATCGTCAGGCCCGCATGCAGGCCGCCATCGACCGCAAACAGCCCGAGATCGACGCCTTCGTTTCCATGCTGTCGGGCTTTGTCCGCCAGCAATCCATGGATGAGGGCAGCACCGTCGAGGAAGCTGAAATGGCCGCCGGCATGATCGAGGACATGTTCAACGAAATGCTGATCCCGGGCCTGCTGTCCGGCGAACTGGCCGCTGAAATGGCCGGCGACGGCGAATAGGCCGACCCGCCCTCTGTCCCAGGAGACCTGATCATGATCCGCGCCCTCTCGCTTGCCGCCGCCCTGGCCCTGTTGCCGGTCTCCATGGCCATGGCCCAGACCTCCGAGCCGGAGTCGGCCGAGGCCGCGCTGGAGGCCGCCGCCGAGGTCTTCGAGGGCCGGATGGACGAGTTCGCCGAGCGCGCCGAGGCCATTTCGGAAGACGCCAGTCTGACCGAGGACCAGAAGGAAGCGGCGGTCATGGCGCTGTGGGCTGACTATCAGCCCGACGTCCTCGCCTTCACCCAGACGGTGTCGGTATCCGTGTCCGGGATCGTTGCCGAGGCCCTGGCCGAGGTCGACATCGAGGCTGTGGTGTCCGAAGCGCTCGCCGAGGCCGACCTGGCCGGTGGCATGGGCATTGCGGACGCCGTCGCCGTTGGCCAGGGCATGATGACCAACGGCGCCTGGGCCAGCGACGACCCCGAGCACCAGGCCACCTACGGCCTGATGGCCGACTATGCGCTGGGCGTGGCCATGGACAGCGCCGAGATCGACGTCGAGGCCGACCCCGAGGACTGAGATCTGCTGCCCGTGTCCTCCGCAGGCCGTCACCCCGAGGGCTGCGGCCATGACAGCCGCTGCGGGAATCCCCAGCCCTTTCAGGGCCTCTGCTCTCTCCCGCGGCGTTCTGCCCGACCCGGTTGACGCGGGCTCCATACTGTCCGGTTGCCGAACCCCGACCGGACAAGGGCACGATTTCAGACCATTCAGACGGTTCAGACGGTGTTTTTGGATGAGTGCAACGCATCTGAAATCGGCCTATGGCTGGAGTTCCGCCTGCCAGAGCCAACGCCCGTGAGCCCGATCCTGTGAGCCTGCCGCCCGAGACCGTTCCGACGCCCGAGGCCACGGCCACCACCCCCCCCGGCGGCACCCCCCCACCCGGTCCGCCCGCGCGCCGTGAGGGCGGCATGATGCGGTCGTCGGCCATTTTCAGCGGCCTGACCCTGATCAGTCGGGGCGCGGGATTTGCCCGCGACGTGGTGATCTCGGCGGCTCTGGGCGCCTCGGCCGGGCCTGCAGCCGACGCCTACAATACCGCCCTCAGCTTCCCCAATCTGTTCCGGCGCATCTTTGCCGAGGGGGCCTTCGCCGCCGCCTTCGTCCCCGCCTATGCCCGGACTCTCGAAACCGAGGGCCCCGAGGCCGCCGACCGCGTCGCCACCCAGGCGCTGGCCATGGTGGCCATGGTCACCGTGGTGCTGGCCATCGTCGCCCAGCTGGCCATGCCGTGGATCATGACGGTCATCAACGTCGGCTTCCTGAACGATCCGGCGCGCTTCAAACTGGCCGTGGTCCTGACCCAGATCACCATGCCCTATCTGCCCTGTATGGCCGTCGCGGCCCTGTTGTCGGGCGTGCTGAATGCCCGCGGCCGGTTCATCGTCTCGGGGGCCTATCCGATCCTGCTGAACCTGATCATGCTGGCCGCCGTCATCCCGGCGACGGGCGGTCAGGTGGGCGCGGCCTATGCGGCGTCCTGGGCCGTGCTGGCCGCCGGCGTCGCCCAGGCCGGCCTCTGCTGGTGGGCGGTACGCAAGGCCGGGGCCAACATCCATCTGGCGATCCCGCGGCTGACGCCCGCGGTCAAGGCCATCATCATCACCGCCATCCCCGCCGCCATCGGCAATTCGGCGACCCAGCTGAACGTCTTCGTCTCCGGCAACCTCGCCAGCTTCGTCGACGGCGGCCGGACCTGGCTGGCGACCGCGGATCGCCTGTACCAGCTGCCGCTGGGGCTGGTCGGGGTAGCCATCGGCATTGCCCTGCTGCCGCGCCTGTCGGCGGCCGTGGCCTCGAACGACCATGAGCGGCAGAAGACCTCAATGGACCAGGCCGTGCTGCTGTCCATGGCCCTGACCCTGCCCGCCGCCGCCGCCCTGATGGGCATGCCCTACTTCCTGATCGATGCCCTGTTCACACGCGGGGCCTTCCTCGACGTCGATGCCCGCGCCACCGCCGAGGCCCTGTTCCAGTTCGGCTGGGGCGTGCCGGCCTTTGTTCTGATCCGCATCCTGGCCCCCGCCTTCTTTGCGCGCGGCGATACGAGAAGCCCGATGCGCTTTGCCCTGGTGTCGGTCGCGGTCAACGCCGTGGTGGCTGTCGGACTCTTCTATTCAGGCATGGGCGTGCCCGGCATCGCCGCCGCCGTCAGCGCCGCGGCCTGGTCTAACGCCGGCCTGCTGGCCCTGACCCTGTGGCGGCGGGACCATTACCGGCCCGGCCCGGCGCTGGTCTCGCGCCTGATCCGCATCGCCTTTGCCGCTGCCGGCATGGGCCTGCTGGCCGCCGTCGCCACCTGGGCGCGGCCGTATTATGAGCCCGAAATCGGCAACCTGCTGGCCGGGCTCGGCCTCGACCACGGCGCCAAGGAACTCTCGGTGGCGGTGGTCACCGCCCTCGGCGGCCTGACCTATGCCGTCCTTGCGCTCGCCACCCGCGCCGTCCGGATCTCCGAGCTGAAGGCGCTGGTCCAGCGCGGCAATGGAGGCAAGGCCTGATGCGCACTCTTGCCCTCCCGCCCCCGCTGGGGCATGGCCCTGACCATGACTGACACGCCTCCCGTCTATTCCGGTCCGCGCCGCATCCTGTCCGGCATTCAGGCCTCGGGTGCCCTGCACCTCGGCAACTATCTGGGGGCGCTGAAGCGCTTCACCCAGCTGCAGGACGCGGGCGCCCCCTGCTTCCTGTTCGTCGCCGATCTGCACGCCATCACCGTCTGGCAGGAGCCCGAAAAGCTGGCCGCCCAGACGCGCGAGATCGCCGCCGCCTATCTGGCCTCGGGCCT
>CAXICH010000255.1:0-3129 GCA_964022245.1 uncultured Alphaproteobacteria bacterium | reverse complement strand
CCCAAACAGGCCACCTTCGACGCGGCCCATCACTTCCCGAACGAGCCGGAGGGCAGCATCTATCGCCGGGTGCACGGCCACTCCTTCACGGTCGAGGCGACGGTGCGGTCCGACACGCTGGATGCCGGGCACGGCTGGGTCGCGGACCTGGGCGCGCTGGACCGGGCGCTGAAGGCGGCGGCGGAGGAACTGGACCACGGGCTGCTGAACGAGAAGCCCGGGCTGGAAATGCCCAGCCTCGAGAACCTGTGCCTGTGGTTTGCCAACCGCATGAAACCCGACTGGCCGGGTCTGTGCCGTATCCAGGTGGCCCGCCCGACCATCCACGAGCGGTGCGTGCTGACGCTGTGACCACGCTGAGAGACATGTGCGACAGCGACGCCGAGGCTATGGCCGAGGTGTACCGGCGGTCCGTTCGGGGTCTGGGTGCGAAGGACTATACCCCGGCGCAGGTCGAGGCCTGGGCCAGCCGGGGCCCGGACGCCGCGCGCTTTCGCCAGAAGATCGCCGACGGGCGCAAGGGCTGGGTCGCGCTCGACCCCGAAGGCCAGGTCTGCGGGTTCGTCGATCTGGAGGCCGATGGCCACGTCGACGTTCTTTATGTCGATCCGGAACAGGCGGGGCAGGGGATAGCGGAGCGGCTGCTGACAGAGGTCGAGCGGGCGGCCCGGTCAGCGGGCCTGTCGCGGCTGTACGTCGAGGCCAGCGAGACGGCGCGGCCGGTGTTCGAGCGGCAGGGCTATACGATGGTCACGCGGCGCGACTTTGAAATCGGCTCGGTCGCCATTCACAACTATGCGATGGAGCGGACTCTCTAGCAGTCGCGGCCGGACGCGCGGCGCTGTTCGCAGCGACGCTGCTCGCGCTCATAGTCCCGCTGTTCGCGTTCGCGCTTCAGACGGGTTTCCTCGTCCGAGGTGGTGACCGCATCGACGCCGGCCCCGAGCACGGCGCCGGTGGCCTTCACGGTGCCGCCGACCACGGCCGCACCCGTCCCCACGACCGCGCCGACCAGGCAGCCCTGCAGCATGAGGGCCGCGCCGACGAGGGCGGTCAGGGTGATCATGCGTTTGCGGGTCATGGGAGGCCTCCGATTCACCGACAGGCTGGGCCAACAGGGTGAAGGCCGTCTTAAGCGCGGAACAGCTTGGCATTATCACGGGAAAATGGAATTAGGGAGGCTCACCGCCGACAGGAGAGCGCCATGACCATGGCTGACCCCCACCATCTGCGCCGGGTGCAACTGATCCGGAAAGGCGTTCTGGCGCTGGCGATCGTCGCCGTCGTCGCGCTCGCGGCCATCAGCCATAGTCTCGGCGGCGAAACGCCGGCCCATGAGGGGCTTGAGGCGATCGGGATTGGTCTGATCGCGCTCTGCGTCGTCGGCCGCGCCTGGTGTTCCCTGTATATCGGCGGCCGCAAGAAGGCCGAGATTGTCGATCGCGGGCCCTATTCGATCAGCCGCAATCCCCTCTATGTCTTCAGCTTCATGGGCGCGTTCGGCATGGGCGCCCAGACGGGCAGCGCGACGATTGCCGCCCTGTTCCTGCTGATCGCCGTAGGGGTCTTCTATCTGACTGTCCGGCAGGAAGAGGCCTGGCTCGAGGCCAGCTTTGGCGAGCCCTATCAGGCCTACAAGGCGCGGACGCCGCGCTTCTGGCCCAACTTCTCCAAATGGCGCGATGGCGAGACCCTTGAGGTCCGTCCTGTGTTCTTCCTGACGACCCTTCGGGACGGCCTGGCCTTCTTCATCGCCGTGCCCTTGTTCGAGGCGTTGGAGAAGGCCCAGGAAGTGGGCTGGGTGCACATCCTGTTCAGCCTGCCCTAGGGCAATGGATGACGCGGTTTCCCGCGTCATCCGTGCTGTCATCGGCTGTCGACCATGACCAGTTCGGCGTCTTCGCGGGCGGTGACCGTGATCGTGGGCTCGTCCTTGATGCCCGCGCCGTCACGGGCATTGAGCACCGTCCCGTTGACCTCCACCGTACCGACGGCCGGTACCAGATAGGCGCGGCGTCCCCCCGAGAGGTCATAGGTCAGGCTCTCGCCGGCCTTCAGCGTCGCGCCCAGCACGCGGGCATCGGCGTTGATGTCCAGGGCGCCGTCCTCCGGATCGCCCGACGCCAGCACCTGGAATTTGCCGGTCCGGTCCGATTTCGGGAACGGCTTCATGCCCCAGCCGGGCTGGGCGCCGGGTTTGTCCGTCTCGATCCAGATCTGGAACAGGGTGGTAGTCTCGTCCTCGAGGTTGAACTCGGAGTGGCGCACGCCGGTGCCCGCGCTCATGACCTGGACGTCGCCCGCGCCGGTGCGACCGCGGTTGCCCATGGAGTCCTCGTGGGTGATGGCACCCGTGCGAACATAGGTGATGATTTCCATGTCGGCGTGCGGGTGGGGCGGAAAGCCCGACTGGGCGGAGATCTCGTCGTCGTTCCAGACGCGCAGCCGGCCCCAGCTCATCCGGTTGGGGTCGTAATAGTTGGCAAACGAGAAGTGGTGACGGGCCTTCAGCCAGCCGTGGTCGGCCCCGCCGAGGCTGTTAAAGGGTCGGACGTCGATCATGATGCGGTCTCCCTGACTGAGGAACGCGGGTCATCCCGCGCCGGTTCGGCCACTATATAGGTAACAGTGTCAGTGACGAAAAGGGGGGGGGACGTTCAGTCCAGTCGACGTCCTAGCGTGACGACGGCCTGCCGGGTCATGCCGAGCGCCTCGTAGAAGCCAAGGGCGTCGGTGTTGTCCTCGCGAACCATCAACTGAACCTTCGGGGCGCCGCGATCCACCAGCCAGCTCTCTGCAGCCGTCATCAGCGCTCGTCCCAAGCCGCGATGTCGGGCGTCGGGATGGACAGCCAGATAGTAGACCCAGCCCCTGTGCCCGTCGAAACCCGTCATGATGCTTCCGCAGATTCGGGTGTCGTCCCGCGCGATCAGCACGACGCTGTCAGCTGCCTCGCAGGCCAGGGCGAGGTCCCGGGCAGGGTCGTTCCATGGACGGGTCAGACCGCACAGGTCCCACAGGACGACGACTGCGGCTTCGTCACCGTCCTGCATCGGGGCAATGTCCATTATCCCGCCTGCGCCCGGTGCCGCAGCATGGAATCGGCCAGCAGGCAGGCGGCCATGGCCT
>CAXICH010000254.1:0-3139 GCA_964022245.1 uncultured Alphaproteobacteria bacterium | reverse complement strand
ACGTCCAGCGCCTGGGTCATCAGGCCGACGATATAGGGCTGCGAAATCGTCTGGGCGCAGTCGATCGGCAGGGCCTGGTCCTCCCACGCCTGATCCAGAAACTTCTCATGGACGAAGACGGCGCGGTCGATCGATTCCATGGCCGCCAGCACGCGGGGATCGGTCACCCCCTGCTGCCGCAGCCCCAGAATCAGCCGCCCGGCCCGGTCGTCGTTCAGCTTCATCCGACAGCCACCGTCTTCGGCGGGGCGCCGCCCAGCACCCCCTTCAGGTCATGGATGCTGGAGGCATGGGTCAGGTCGATGTGCAGCGGCGTGACCGAGATCTTGCCGTCGTCCATGGCCCGGAGGTCGGTGCCCGCCGGGTGGTCGTGCTTCGTCCCGCGGAAACTCATCCAGTAATAGTCCCGGCCGCGCAGGTCGGTGCGTTTGACGGCGTGCATCTCGCCGATGTCACGGAAGCCCTGTCGCGTGACCTCGACCTCGGTGACGGCCTCGGGCGGCCGCGCGGGGAAGTTCAGGTTCATCACCACCCCGGCCTGCCATTTCTGGCCGAGCAGGCGCGAGATGATTGCCGGGGCAAAGGCCTCGGCCGTCTCCCAGTGCGCCGTCACCTCATCGTGGAACCGCTCCAGGCTCTGCGACAGGGCGATCGAGCGGATGCCGAACGCCATGCCCTGCAGCGCCCCCGCCACCGTCCCGGAATAGGAGCAGTCCTCGCCGACATTGTGCCCGCGATTGACCCCCGACAGCACCAGATCGGGCCGTTCGGGCATCAGGTCATTGACCGCCAGCACCACACAGTCGGTCGGCGTGCCGGTCACGGCGAACCGCTTGTCTCCGATCCGGTTGACGCGCAGCGGCTCGGTCAGGGTGATGCCGCGCCCCTTGCCCGACTGTTCGACCGGCGGCGCACAGATCCACACATCGTCCGACAGGGTCCGCGCGATCCGCTCCAGACACGCCAGACCCTCGGCCTCGATCCCGTCGTCATTGGTCAGCAGGATTCTCATCCGACGTGCGTCACCCCGTCCGGCATGTAGCGCTTCAGAGCTTCGGGCACGGCGATGCGGCCGCCCTCGTCCTGATAGGTCTCCATGACGGCCACCAGCGTCCGCCCGACCGCCAGGCCCGAGCCGTTCAGCGTGTGCACGAACTCGGTCTTCTTCTCGCCCGCCCGCTTGAAGCGCGCGTCCATGCGCCGGGCCTGGAAGTCCCCGCAGTTCGAGCACGAACTGATCTCGCGATAGGTGTCCTGGCTGGGCAGCCAGACCTCGAGGTCAAAGGTCTTCCGCGCCGAAAAGCCCATGTCGCCCTTGCACAGCAGCATCCGGCGGTACGGCAGCTCCAGCGCCTTCAGCACCGCCTCGGCACAGCCGGTCATCCGCTCATGCTCGGCGTCCGAATCCTCCGGCCGCGTGATCGAGACCAGCTCGACCTTGGAGAACTGGTGCTGGCGGATCAGGCCGCGCGTATCCCGCCCCGCCGACCCGGCCTCGGCCCGGAAACACGGCGTCAGCGCCGTCATCCGCATCGGCTGGGCCAGCTCGTCCTCGGACAGGATCTGCTGTCTAACTAAGTTCGTTAGCGAGACCTCAGCAGTAGGTATCATCCACCAACGACTCCGCACGTCGTGCGCTTGCATGGCCCTCAGCACAGTGCCGCGGAACGTGTTTAGATAGTTGTCGTAATCGCCCCATTCCTCTTCGGAATACGGAGGACCTTCTAGAAATTCAGTCATAGCGCTTCGCAGGTTCTCCCAGTCGGGATCATCTTCAGCATACAGGCCGCTGTTGATTACGCTCTCCAAGCTGAGCGGCACCATTGCGAACGAAGCGAACAAATCGTTCTTGAACTTCGGCAGCTGGCCCGTGCCGAACATCGCCTCATCCCGCACCAGATAGGGCGGATTGACCTCCAGATAGCCGTGCTGGGCCGTCTGCATGTCCAGCATGAACTGGCCCAGCGCCCGCTCCAGCCGCGCCAGCCCGCCCTTCAGCACGGCAAAGCGCGCGCCCGACATCTTTGCGGCGGCCTCGAAATCCAGCAGGCCCAGCGCCTCGCCCAGATCGGCGTGATCCTTGGCCGGGCCGGTCTTGCGCGGCTCGCCCCAGCGGCCGGTCTCGACATTGCCGGCCTCGTCCTTACCGTCCGGCACATCGTCGGCGGCCAGGTTCTTCAGTCCCGCCAGCAGGTCGCGCAGTTCCCGGCCCTTTTCGGCCTCGACGGCCTCCTGCGCCGCGATCTCGCCCTTCAGCCCCTCGACCTCGGCCTTCAGCCGCTCGGCCTCGGCCATGTCCTTCTTGCCCATGGCGGCGCCGATGGCCTTGGACGCCGCATTCCGCTTCGACAAGGCATCCTGCCCCGCCGTCTGGGCGGCCCGCAGCTCCCGGTCCAGCGTCAGGATCCGCTCGACTATCGCCGCCGCATCCTCCACCCCGCGCGAGGTCCAGCCCGCCACATAGGCGTCGGGCGTGTCACGGATGGCTCGGATGTCGTGCATGATCGGTCTTCGTCTTCGGGGAGGAAGCGATGCTCTAACCCCCCGCGCGGAGTCGGGCAAACCCCCTCCCCCATCCCGACTGCCTATTCCCTGCTGCCTGTTGCCTCCCCTTACGCTACCCTCCCGAATCCATGCCCATCCGCCGCCTTCCCCCCGAGACCGTCAACCGCATCGCCGCCGGCGAGGTGGTCGAGCGCCCGGCCAGTGCCGTCAAGGAGCTGGTCGAGAACGCCCTCGACGCCGGCGCCACCCGCATCGAGGTGCAGATCGAGGGCGGTGGCCTGACCCGCATCCTGGTCGCCGACGACGGCCACGGCATGGCCCCGGACCAGCTGGAACTGGCCATCGAGCGCCACGCGACGTCCAAGCTGGAGCCCGACGACGCGGGCGATGTCGACCTGTTGCGCATCTCCACCCTGGGCTTTCGCGGCGAGGCCCTGCCCTCCATCGGCTCGGTCGCCCGGCTGACGCTGACCAGCCGCCCGGCCGCCGGCGGCGACGCCCATGCCCTGCGCGTCGAGGGCGGCCGCGTCACCCCGCCCGGCCCCGCCGCCTTCCCCGGCCCGCACGGCACCCGGGTCGAGGTGCGCGACCTGTTCTACGCCACCCCCGCCCGGCTCAAATTCATGAAGTCCGA
>CAXICH010000253.1:0-3141 GCA_964022245.1 uncultured Alphaproteobacteria bacterium | reverse complement strand
GGCGGCAGCCACTACCAGAGCCAGGGGCTGAAGCTCAGCAAGCATTTCCGGGCCTAGTTCCTCCCCCGTGAAACGGGGGAGGGGGACCGTCCGCAGCCCGCAGGGCGAGGGAGGGTGGAGGGGGCGGATACGTTGGCGAGGCTTGAGCGCCCGCCGACAGTGGCCCATGCTGGAAATATGGTTCACCGCACCCGACTGCGACTGCTGGTTCTCGGGTTTCCGCTCGTGCTGATCGGGGCGGGGTGGCTGGCCCACGCCCTGCGCGCTCACGAAGGCCTGATTTCGATTGCCCTTCTCGGAACGGGCCTTGTCTACTTCATTTTCCTGATGATCAAGATGCGCTGCCCGCGATGCAACGCCATGCCCCATACCCAGCCATACCTTTGGCCACTCCCCCTGGCGCGCTTCCCGAGGTACTGCGACACGTGCAACCTCGACTTTACGCGCCCCCGGAAACGTCCGCCCGTGTGAAACGCCTCAGGCTTGACCCGAGCGTCGGGAACATCTCCGGCCGAGAGGCCGTTGCGCACCCCCCACCTCTGGCACACATCCTGCTCAAATCGTCCCGGCCCGGATCACTTCGGAACAGGGCCTCAGGAGGCTGCCATGTCTTGGATGGCGATCAGTACAGGTCTGGCCGGGCTGTGTGGCCTCGGGGTGGTGCTCCATGCGTGGCGGGTTCGCGAGCCGGACGCAGACCCCGCGCGGGCCGGGCTGTCCTGTTTCGGCCTCGGCGTCCTGCTGGCGACCTGGGCCGCGCTGGTGCCCGTCACCCTGTTCCTCTGGCGGCAAGGGCTGGCGGCGCCCTGGCTGTTCGGGGCTGAGACCTATGACGGCGGCGTGGTGGAAACCGTCACCGCCGTCGGCCTGATCCTGATCGCCCTCCTGGCCGCGCGGCAGGCGATGGTCTCACGCGGGGTTCTCGGGCTCGCCGCTTGGGCGGGCCTCACCCTGTTCGCCGTTCTGGCCTTCGGGGAAGAGGCCAGCTGGGGCCAGCACATCTTCCACTGGACCTCGACCGGGGCCTTCGCCTCCGAAAACCTCCAGGCCGAGACCAATCTGCACAACTTCATCTCGCCCCGCCTCTACGACATCGCCTATGCGGCGGTCGGCTCGGGCATGGTGGGCGCGGCCGGCCTGCTGAGCCTCCGTCCGCAATGGCTGGCGCCTCTGCTGCGCCATCCCCCGCTGGATCGGGCCTCGGTCGTTCGCATCGCCCTGCTGGTCTCGGCCGGCGTGCTCCTCCAGCACGAACTGTTCGAGGAGATGGCCGAGGCCGTCGCCATTCTGGCCTTCGTCTTCATGCAAGCCGAGTTGGCCCTGACCGGCCGTGCTCCCGCTCGGGCGGCGCATCCGCCGGTCCCCGCGCTGCCCGTCTAGTCGCGCGGCCCGGCCTCACTCCAACCTGTCCGCCTTGCGCAAGTCCGGGAACATCTTCGCCCAGAGGCCCGTCGAGGCCAGGGCGCCGAACCCGCCGAACACCGCCGCTCCTACCGGCCCCAGCAGGCGCACCATGACGCCGGAATAGGCCTCGCCCAGTTCGTTCGAGGCGCCGATGAACAGCATGGAGACCGAGCTGACGCGGCCGCGCATATGGTCGGGCGTGGCCAGCTGGATAAGGGTCTGGCGGATGTTGACGCTGATCATGTCGGCCGCCCCCCCGATCAGCAGCACCAGCCCCGACAGCCAGGCCATCCGCGACAGGCCAAACGTCAGGGTGCAAAGGCCGAAGACCGCCACCGCCGCCAGCATCCAGGTGCCGCCGTTGCGGGTGATCGGAAACCGGCTGAGATAGACGGCCATCCCCAGCGCCCCGACCCCGAAGGAGGCGCGTAGCAGGCCAAAGCCCAGCGCCCCCACATGCAGGATGTCGCGTGCAAACACCGGCGTCAGCAGGGCCACGCCCGCGAACATGACCACCACCAGATCCAGCGAAATGGCGCCCAGCACAATCTTGGTCTTCCAGACATAGCGCAGCCCCTCGGTGACGGCCTGAATGCGGGTCAGCCCCGTCTGGATGACCGGCGGGCGGCCCGAGGTGCGGATCAGCAGCAGGGAGGTGACCGCCACGGCGAACATCGCCGCCGAGACGCCATAGGCCAGCGGCACCGACAGGCCGACGATCAGCCCGCCCAGCGCCGGTCCGGCAATGGCGCCGGTCTGAAAGGCGATCGACTGGGCGGCGATGGCGGGGGCCAGTGCCCGTCGCCCGACCACCATCGGCAGGAAGGCCTGGGTCGCGGGGGCCAGAAACGCGCGCGCGGCACCAAAGACGGCGGCGATGGCCAGCAGCCCCCACAGCGGCGGGTTGCCTCTCAGCGCCAGCCACAAGAAGGCGGCCGCACAACTGCCCTCGACCAGAACCGACAGGATGACCGTCGTCTTGCGGTCGCGCCGGTCGGCCATGGCCCCGGCGGGCAGGGTCAGAGCCAGCAGCGGCAGGAATTGCGCGAGGCCGACGAGGCCCAGATACAGGCTGGCCTGTTCGATCGGATGATCGCGCCGGGCGATCTCATAGACCTGCCACAACAGGGCCGAGGACTGGATCTGGATACCCAGAACCGCACTCAGCCGCCCGATCCACAGCCAGCGGAAATCGGGCACCGACCAGGGGCTGGCCGGGCCTTCGTGCAGCGGAGAGGAAGCGGGTCCGTCGTCGCTCACGTGCGGCGGTCGTATTTCGGATAGGGGGTGCCGTCGCGGTGCGAATAGACGCCCGAGCGGAAGGTCATGTCGATGTCGGGATAGTCGCCCTGGTCGCCGCCGGGCTTGCGGGTGCCGACCTCCAGCAGGACGGCGTCCTGATCGGTGCGGTTTTCCAGCTTGTGGCCGTCTCTGACCCCCGCCTTGAACCCGGCGCAGTCGCCGGCGCGCAGGATCGTCTCGCCCTCATCCTCGACCAGCACCACCTCGCCCGACAGCACCCACACGAATTCGTCCTCGCCCTCGTGCCAGTGGCGCTGGCTGGACCAGGCGCCGGGCGGCAGGGTCAGGTGGTTCACCCCGAACTGGTCCAGTCCCATGGCATCGCCCAGCTTCAGTCTCCGGCGCGGTTTGCACGGCCCGGCATGTTCCTCGGGATAGGTGGTGCCGTCGGCCCGCGGCGCGGTGTTCAGATCGATACGGGGCATGGGGTCTTCT
>CAXICH010000252.1:0-3146 GCA_964022245.1 uncultured Alphaproteobacteria bacterium | reverse complement strand
AGCCGATCGAGGTCTTGCGGCCACGGTCGGAGATGATCTTGTCGAGGCCCGCGAACGCGCCGCCGCAGATGAACAGTATGTTGGCCGTGTCCACCTGCAGGAATTCCTGCTGCGGGTGCTTGCGGCCGCCCTGCGGAGGCACGGAGGCGACGGTGCCTTCCATGATCTTCAGCAGGGCCTGCTGCACGCCCTCGCCCGAGACGTCGCGGGTGATCGAGGGATTGTCCGACTTGCGCGAAATCTTGTCGATCTCGTCGATGTAGACGATGCCGCGCTGGGCCCGCTCGACGTTGTAGTCCGAGGCCTGCAGCAGCTTGAGGATGATGTTCTCGACGTCCTCGCCCACATAACCGGCTTCGGTCAGGGTCGTGGCGTCGGCCATGGTGAAGGGCACGTCGATGATGCGCGCCAGCGTCTGGGCCAGCAGCGTCTTGCCCGAGCCGGTCGGCCCGATCAGCATGATGTTCGACTTGGCCAGTTCGACGTCGTTGTTCTTGGCCGCGTGGTTCAGGCGCTTGTAATGGTTGTGCACCGCGACCGAGAGCACCTTCTTGGCGTGGCTCTGACCGATGACATAGTCGTCGAGGACTTCGCGGATTTCCTTGGGCGTCGGCACGCCGTCCTTCGCCTTGACGAAGCCGATCTTGTGCTCTTCGCGGATGATATCCATGCACAGTTCGACGCATTCATCGCAGATGAATACCGTTGGTCCGGCAATGAGCTTGCGGACCTCGTGCTGGCTCTTGCCGCAAAACGAGCAATAGAGCGTGCTTTTAGCGTCTGTACCGGCGGCTTTGGTCATCGACCCTTCTCACTTCCGCGAACCCGCCAAACGGGGAGCTCGCGCTTCCTGCAAACCTGATTCTGACAAGATAGGTTCGAAGGTCTTCAAAAATTGACAATCCCCTATCCGGGGCGAAGCGACAACCCCATCCGGGCATCCGGACTGGGGAGCATCCCTGTTTTCGACTTGACCTGTCATCAAGGCGAAGTTCTGACATAGGGATCAGACCCGCCCGCCGCCAGACCAGATGAGTGCCGATCCTGTCCCAGCCCCCTTCCCTCTCCGGACCGCTTGTCGCCTTTGACTTCGACGGCACCCTGACCGTGTCCGACAGCTTCACGGCCTTCCTGCGCTGGCGGGCGGGCCCAGTCGCCTGGATGACGGGACTGGCCGCACTGGGGCCGGCCACGGTCCGCTACCTGATTGACCGGGACCGGGGGCGGATCAAGGCCGCAGCGGTGGCGCAGTTTCTGGACGGCGTCGAGGCCCTGCAACTGTCCGAGGAGGCGGAGCGATTCGCCGATCAGGTCTGGGACCGGTTCCTGCGGCCCGATGCCCTGGCCTGCTGGGAGGACTGGGGCAAGAAGGGCGCGCATCGCGTCATCGTGACCGCCTCGCCGGCCCTGACGGTCGCGCCTTTTGCCCGGCGGCTGGGGGCCGAGGCCCTGCTGGGGACAGAGCTCGCCCTCGACCCCGAGGAGCGGATCACCGGGGCCTTCGTCGGCGAAAACTGCCGCGGGGAGGAGAAGGTCGAGCGGCTGATCCGCGCCTATGGCCCCGACGCCGTGCTGGAGGCCGCCTATGGCGATACCTCGGGCGATGCCGAGATGCTGGCTCGCGCGGCCCATCCCGGTTTTCGCCGCTTTCGGCAGCGACCCTGAGGCCATGCGACGCCTTCTGGCCAGCCTGATCCTGCTCGCCCTTTCGGCTGCCCCCGTCGTGGCGCAGGAATCGGCCGCCCGCACCCGCCCGTCATTCGCCGTGGACGCGGATGGAGAGCGGCTGGTGGCGGACGCCCGGCTGGACTGCAGCGTCCGGGAGGTCGACCTGCGCGGTTACGACGGCAACGGCGACGGGCTATACGAGATCGCCTGTCGTGAGGGGGCAGGCTATCTGATCCTCGATGCCCGACCGCCTGTGGTGCACCCGTGCCTGATGCTGCAGGGGATCCGGCTGGATCAGCGCCCGAACCGGATGCGGCAGGCTACGCCCCAGTGCCAGTTGGCCGGCAATACGGATCCGGTGCCGGAGTTGATGGCCCGGGCCCGCGATGCCGGGGTCGCCTGTGAGATCGACGCCGTGGCGGTACTGGGGCTGGATGCCGACCGCCATCCGTTGATCGAGGTCGGGTGCAGAGACCGGGCCGGGGCCTGGCTGGAGGGCGCGGACAGCCGGACGGTGACCTCCTGCCTGATCGTCGACGCCCAGGGCGGCGAGTGCGGATTTACCGATGCCGCCGAGCGAGCCCGCGAGGTCCGCCTCTGGCTGGCCGGGACCGAAGCTGCGGACTGCGACGTCTCGGAGGCGGTGTTCCGGGGGCGGACCCCGGAGGCTGAAGTCTATGAAGCCCGGTGCGGCGCCGGCGACGGCCTGACCTTCGAGCGGGCCGGCGACGGAAGGCTGATCGACATCCGCACGTGCGTCGCCAGCGCGGCGGTCGGACGTCCGTGTGCCCTCACTCTGACTCCTCCACCTGACCGCGATAGGCGCTGAGGATCGCCTGGGTGATGGACTGGACCTGGGCCATGGTGCTGATCCGGCCCGGGCGCGTCGCGTAGATCCCCTCCATATAGGCGCGGTCCCAGCCCGACAGGCCGGCGATACCGTCGGGGTATTCGAACAGGTTCAGGATGGTCTCATAGCGGCTGGTGTCGGCATCCGGATTGACCTGGACCAGGGCGACCATGGCCACATAGTCGCCCAGCTGCTCAAGCGAGACCCCGCCCAGTCGGTCGACGTCGATGATGACGAAGGAGCGCATCATCCGGTCCTCGACCGAGGACTGGATGCGGGAGGCGACCGGCACCCGCGTGATCGGCGCATATCCCAGCACGTCCTGCCGGGGGTCGAGGTTCGGCATAGGTCGCATTTCGCCGGGCAAACGGACCGCCCGCTGACCCGTCTCGGAGTCCGTCGGCATGCTGACGTGCCACCAGCGCACCGGGCGGTCCGAGGACATGAAAACCTCGAGCGCGGCGCTGCCCCGGTCCATACCGCTGCCGCCGACGCGGAACAGGCGCGGCCGCATGGCGACGAACTCCCGGGCGAAGTCCGCGCCCCCGGTCGTGCCCACGATCAGGATGCTGGGCTCGCAGCCGGGCTGGCCGGCGGACAGGCCCAGATCCCGGGCCACGTCAGAGAC
>CAXICH010000251.1:0-3156 GCA_964022245.1 uncultured Alphaproteobacteria bacterium | reverse complement strand
GAACGGGCCTGCGCCCAGCAGATCGCCGCCCTGTCTGCGGGACGCGACCACGTGCTGATCGCCCCTGATGCGGCACAGGACGAGACGAAAGAGCAGGGCAAGGGCATCGGCTTCATCTCGGCCCTGGCCTGGCCCGGAGCGCTGCGGATGCTGGACCGGAAGTCTCCCGGCTACGACGCCTGACCATGGGCCGGGGGCTGGGCATGGCTCTGGTCCTCGCGGGTGCACTGGCGGTGGCCTCTCCGGCCGTCGCCGGCCCCTGGACCCGCGACAAGGCAAAGGCCCAGCTTATCCTGAAGTACGAGATGATACGGGCCGAGCGCGGGTTCGACCTTGATGGAAACAGCCAACCCCTGCTGGCGGCGCGGCGCGACACCAGCCTGAGCCTCTATGCCGAGTACGGGCTGAGCGACCGGCTGATGCTGGTCTTCAAGAGTGACTGGCAGAGCGGGTCGGATGCCTTTGTCGATTATGAGGGGCGCGGGCCGCTGGAGATCGGCTTCGCGTGGCAGGTCTATCGCGATCCGGCCAACGCCGTGGCGCTTCAGGTCAGCTATGCCGACGGCGGCGAGGGGCGCAACGCCGGCTATGCTGCACCGGGCGAGGGCTCCTCGGACTGGGAGGTCCGCCTGTCGGCCGGCCGGTCGGTCACGCCGGCGCAGCCCGTCCTTGGCCTCCGGTCCGTCTTCATCGATGTGCAGGGCGCGCGGCGCTTTCGGCAGGGTCTGGAAGATGAGACCCGGGTCGATGTGACCCTGGGCGGACGAATGGGCCGGGACTGGATGGTGCTGGGCCAGTTGTATGGCGGGCAGGTGGACAATGGCGGGCCGCGCTGGTTGTCGGCCGAGACCTCGGTTGTGCGCGATCTCGGCGACTGGAGTCTGCAGGTCGGCTGGCGGACCGCGCTGGAAGGGCGGGAAACCCCGCAGTCGCGGGGCTGGGTCGTGGGTGTGTGGCGACGATTCTAGGCCTGCGACGGAACACCGCGCCGGAATCTGCAACTTGGCGCGTTCCTGATTAGTAATTGCGTCTGGCTGACAGACCGCTATGTGCTGCCGGTATTGTTTCAGGGACCTTCCATCACGTGATCAAGCGCCACTTCCTTCTCGTCGCCGCCGGTGTTCTGATCGTGCTGATGGCCGTGGCTGTCATCGTCCGGCTGTCGTTTGCCGACGAGGGCGGCGGGGGCGGGCCCGGCGGCGGGCGGGGCGGCGGCGGTGGCCAGGAAGTGGCCGTCGTCGATACGGCCGAGCGGACCTTTTCCGACAGTCTCCAGCTGGTGGGCGTGGCCCGCGGTCAGCGGTCCGTGAATATCGTCTCCTCGACCAGCGAGCTGATCACGCGGGTTCTGTTCCGTGACGGCCAGTCGGTGCGTGCCGGTGCCCCGCTGGTCGAGTTGCAGACGCGCGAGGAAGACGCGGACATCATCGAGGCGCAGTCGCGCGTGGATCAGGCCCGCCGGGAATTTGAGCGCACCCGGGACCTGGCCGAGCGGGGCATCGCGCCCCGGGTTTCCGCAGAACAGGCCGAGGCGGCGCTCCAGGCGGCCGAAGCATCGCTCGAGGCGGCCGAGGCACGCCGGGGCGACCGGATGATCCGTGCGCCCTTCCCGGGTGTGCTGGGTCTGACGACGGTCACGCCGGGCACCCTGGTCGGGCCGGGAACAGTGATCACCACCCTCGACGACATCAGCACCATTCGCATCGATTTCCCGCTGCCGGAGCGGTATCTGGGCAGGGTTCAGTCGGGCACGCCGATCAGCGCCACGGCTGATGCCTTCCCGGGCTCGCAGTTCACCGGTCGCATTGCGCGTGTCGATACGCGGATCGACGAGGTGACCCGCTCGGCGACCGCCCGCGCCGAGATCCCCAATCCCGAAGGTCGCATTCGTCCCGGCATGTCGATGCGAGTGACGGTGCGGCAGGGCCAGCGCCAGAGCCTCGCCGTGCCGGAGTCGGCCATCCAGTACGAGGGCGAGGGCGCCTTCGTCTATCGGATCGCGAACGGGGAGAAGGGCCAGATCGCCCAGCGCGTCGAGGTCGAGGCGGGGGTGGTTGAGGGCGGCTATGTCGAGATCCTGTCAGGCCTCGACGAGGGCGAGACGGTGGTGGCCTCCGGCCTGAACCGGATCCAGCCGGGCGCCCCGGTGACCCCGGCCCAGCGGAGCAACAGCCAATGATGCTGTCCGACGTCGCCGTCCGCCGGCCGGTGTTCGCTGCCGTGGCGGCGATCGTGCTGTGCGTGATCGGGGCGGCGGCCTTCTTCTTCCTGCCCGTGCGGGAACTGCCGGACGTCGATCCGCCGATCGTCTCGGTCGGGACCTCCTATGCCGGGGCGTCGGCCGAGGTGATCGAAAGCCGGATCACCGAGCCGATCGAGCAGCAGGTGGCGGGCATCCCCGGCGTGGAGCGGATCGAGTCGACCAGCCGGGACGGGCGCTCCAGCGTGCGGATCGAGTTCAGTCTGGATCGCAATATCGACGACGCCGCCAATGATGTGCGGGACCGGGTGTCGCGCGTCGTGGGCCGTTTGCCGGATCAGGCCGAGCCGCCGGAGGTGGCCAAGGCGGATACTGACAGTCAGCCGGTGATGATCCTGTTCCTGCGGTCCAGCGGCATGAACCGCATGGAGCTGACGGACTATGCGGACCGGTATCTGATCGATCGCCTGTCGACGGTGCCGGGCGTGGCCCAGGTGCAGATCTATGGCGAGCAGCGGTATGCCATGCGGGTCTGGCTGGATCCGTCGGCCCTGGCCGCGCGGGGGCTGACCGTCCAGAACATCGAGCAGGCCCTGACGTCCCAGAATGTCGAGCTTCCGGCCGGCGCGCTGGAGTCCGAGTCCAAGAATTACACCGTCCGGGTCGCGCGCAACTACGCGACGGCCGAGGACTTTGCGCAGATGCCGATCGGCACCGGGGGGGCGGCCTCGGGCCCCGGGTCGAGCGTGGCCGTCCAGGGCGATGTGACCTATGTCACGCGGCTGGGTGATGTCGCCCGGATCGAGGAGGCCCCGGCCGAGGACCGCCGCATGTTCCGCGGCAATGGGCTGGACCAGATCGGTCTGGCCATCACACGTCAGGCCCAGTCGAACGACCTGGCCATTTCTGACGCGGTGACCGACATGGTCGAAACCATCCGCCCCAGCCTGCCGGAC
>CAXICH010000250.1:0-3375 GCA_964022245.1 uncultured Alphaproteobacteria bacterium | reverse complement strand
ACCTTCTCGTCTGAGTCCTATGAGTTCCGTCGCACCGATGAAACGGTCGTGCCGGCCCTGCCGCCGGGTGTCACCATGGCGGACATCACCACCCTGCTGACCGGATTCGGCGGCGGCTTTGGCCCCAGCGGCAATGACTCGACTTGGGTCATCCCGGATCTGAATGCCATAGCCGACCTGTTCAACATCTACTGCAACTGCGACACAGGCGTTCCCGGCGGAAATTTCACGCTCGGCAGCATCACGGTCGGCAACGCCCGGGGTGGCAACCGCTTCCTCGAGGAAGAGGACTTCGCCATCTACGCCCAGGCGGACTTCGACGCCGATGTCTTCGGTCGTCCGTTCCGCGGCAATGTCGGTCTGCGCCACGTGTGGACCAGCCTCTATGCCGAGGGTTACAGCTCGACCGGCGGTGGCACCCTGGTGTTCGACACGCACGAGTATCAGGACAGCCTGCCGTCGCTGAACCTGACCTATGAGCCGATCGACAATGTGCTGGTGCGCTTCGGCGCGGCCCAGGTCATGGCCCGACCCCAGATCAACAACTCCCTCTCGGGGGCCAACTATCTGGTGCCGACCACCTCGCTCAATGCGACGGGTCCGAACTACATCGCCACCATCGGCAATGTGGAGCTGGATCCCTTCCGGGCCTCGACCTACGACCTGGCCCTGGAGTGGTATTTCGCGCCGGAGAGCCTGATTTCCTTCGCCTATTTCTACAAGGACATCGACACCTACATCCAGGTGATCCGTCAGGACCTGACCTATGCCCAGCTGACGGCGCTCAATCCGTCGGCCTTCGACCCCAGCTTCTGTACGGGCAGCTGCTCGCCGACCACCATCTTCGCCCTGACCAGCGCGGTGAATACGGACGGCGGACCGCTGAAGGGCTTTGAGGTCAGCTTCCAGACCCCCTTCACCTTCCTGCCGGGGCCGCTGTCCAACTTCGGGATCCAGCTGAACTATACGAACGTCGAGTCCGAGATCGACTACTGCACCAACGCCCTGTGCACGACCTTCGTGACCAACGACCTCGCAGCCCTGTCGCCCACGGCCTACAACGGCACCCTCTACTATGAGGATGACCGCTTCTCGGCCCGGGTCTCGGCCTCGTATCGCGATGCCTATCTGCAGAACGTCCCGGGCCGGAACGGCAATGCCCTGGAAGGCAAGATGGAGACGCTGAACATCGACTTCTCGTCGTCGTTCAAGCTGACCGATGATGTCACCGTCACCTTCGAGGGCATCAATCTGACGGACGAGGAAAATCATCAGTGGGTCGGCGACGACGATCGCCAGTCGACCTCGGTCTATCACCACACGGGACGGCAGTTCTTCATCGGAGCCCGCTACACCTTCTGACGAAGGGCCGATCCCCACCTGAACGTCCGCTCCTGGACGCGACTTCCAAGGCCGCCGGGTCATCCCGGCGGCCTCTTCTTTGATCAGTCCTGAAGGTCTTCGGGCGCCCAGTCACCGGCCAGTGCCTTGAACAGCTGGATCTGCAGATCCGCCACCTGCGCCTCAGCCTGGGCCAGGGCCGCCTCGGTCTGGGCCAGGGTCCGCTCGGCATCCAGCACGGTGAGGAAGCTGTCGGCCCCGGCGTCGAACCGGGCCCGGGCCAGCCGCGCCGCCTCGGCGGCCGCATCGCGCGACACGGTCAGCGCCTGCCGCCGGTCCAGCGCATGGCCATAGGCCGACAGCGCCGTCTCGGTTTCCTGCAGGGCCACCAGCACCGTCTGGTCAAAGCGGGCCAGGGCCGCCTCGGCCAGACCACCTGCCGCCTCGATCCGCGAGCGGGCCACGGCCACATTGGGGAAGGACCAGCGGATCAGGGGCCCGACGCTGAACCGCAGCGCGCCGTCGTCGCCCAGCTCGCCCAGGTCGGTCGCGGTCGACCCGATCGACCCGCCCAGCTGGATACTGGGATACAGGCTGGCGGTCGCGACATCGACGCGGGCACTGGCCGCCGCCAGATCGCGTTCGGCCCGGCGCACATCCGGCCTGCGCGCCAGCAGGGCCGCGCCATCGCCCACCGGGATCGGCCGGGTCAGGCGGGGCGGGGCGGTACAGTCGACGACCGCCTGCGACACCTCGCGCGGCGTCACCCCGGTCAGGGTCGCCAGCCGGAAGACAGCCGCGTCCTTCTGCGCCCGCAGCGGCGGCAGGGCCGCCTGACTGGAGGCCACGGCCGAACGCGCCCGGGCCACGTCCAGACCGGTCCCCGAGCCCGCACCCAGCAGCCGCTCGGTCAGCTCCAGCGTCCGCGACTGCAGGTCGATGGTCTGCTCGGCCACCGCGATCTGCACATTGGCGGAACAAACCTCGGTGTACGCCCGCGCGGTCTCAGCCGCGACGCTCACCCGCACGACACCCAAGGCCGCCTCGGCGGCCCCGGCATCGGCGCGCGCGGCCGCGATGGTCGAGCCGACGCGTCCGAACAGATCGATCTCATAGGCGACGTCCAGTCCGACATCATAGGTCTCTGTCTCGTCCAGCGGCACGCCGCCCGAGCCTGGAACCATGGTCGCGGCCGGCCGGCCATAGCTGCCCGACGCGCCGAGTTGGGTCGAGGGCAGACGCGCGGCCCGCGCCTCGCCCAGCGAGGCCCGCACCACCCGCAGATTGGCGACGGCGGCCTCGAGCTCATTGTTGTTGCCCAGTGCCTGCAGCACCAGCGCATCCAGCATCGGGTCGTCATACAGCCGCCACCAGTCGTCACGCGCCGGGGCGCTGACCGTGCCCTGACCGGTATCGGCGACGAAGCCGCCGGCGGTCGCTTCAGGCAGGACCTGCGGGGTGCCGACCGGCGCGGTGGCGCAGGCCGAGACCGTCAGCCCCAGCGCCAGTGCCGAGGCCGCGACGCGCCCCTTCAGCCGGAAAGACAGGCGGATCATACGATATCTCCCTGGGCCGGAGCCGGGGTCGGGTTGGAGGGCCGGGGCTTCGCCTCTGCCTTTTTCTTGCCGCCGGGCAGCTTCGACGCCACCCAGCGCATGAAGACATAGAAGGCGGGGGTGAAGATCAGGCCGAAGAAGGTCACCCCGATCATCCCCGACACCACCGCCGTCCCCAGCGACTGGCGCATCTCGGCTCCCGGTCCGGTGGCCAGCATCAGCGGCAGCACACCGAAGATGAAGGCGAACGAGGTCATCAGGATCGGACGCAGGCGGGTCTGCGAGGCGCGCACGGCGGCGTCCCAGCGGCTCAGCCCCTCGTCTTCGGCCTGTTTGGCAAACTCCACGATCAGGATGGCGTTCTTGGCCGCCAGCGCGATCAGGACCACCAGTCCCACCTGCACCAGAATGTTGTTGTCCAGCCCGGCCAGATTGACCCCGACCATGGCGGCCAGAATGCACATCGGCACGATCAGCA
>CAXICH010000249.1:0-3376 GCA_964022245.1 uncultured Alphaproteobacteria bacterium | reverse complement strand
ACGGTCCCATGTCCTTGAGCTCGGCCTTGCGGGCCGACAGCTTTTCGATGACGACGCCGGTGAACTCATCATCGACGTCGATCATGACCTCCTCGATCGGCTCCAGTCGCTCGCCGTTCTCGCCGGTCTGATAGACCACGCGCGGACGGCTGATGGAGACTTCGAAGCCCTCGCGGCGCATGTTCTCGATCAGCACGCCCAATTGCAGTTCGCCGCGACCGGCCACCTCATAGGCGTCGCCGCCCTGGGTGGTGGTGACACGGATCGCGACGTTGGCCTCGGCCTCTTTCAGCAGACGATCGCGGATGACGCGCGACTGGACCTTGTCGCCCTCGCGACCGGCCAGCGGGCTGTCGTTGACCGAGACGGTCATCGAGATGGTGGGCGGATCGATCGGCTGGGCGGGAAGGGCGTCGGTGACCTCCATGGCGCACAGGGTGTCGGCCACGGTCGCCTTGGACATGCCGGCGATGGCCACGATGTCCCCGGCCTCGGAGCCCTCGTCCAGTGCCGTGCGCTTCAGGCCGCGGAAGGCCAGCACCTTGGTGATGCGGCCGCGCTCGATCTCCTTGCCTTCACGGTCGAGGGCGTGGATGGCCATGCCGGGGACGGCCTTGCCGCTCTCGATCCGACCGGTCAGCAGGCGGCCGAGGAAGGGGTCGCTTTCGATCAGCACGTTCAGGATCTGGAACGGCTTGTCCTTGTTCTCGGCCACCTTGGGCGGCGGCACATGGTCGACGATCAGGTCGAACAGCGGCGCCAGGTCGTCGTTGGGCTGGTTCAGGTCCAGCGTCGCCCAGCCGTTGCGGCCCGAGGCGTAGATGTGGGGGAAGTCCAGCTGCTCGTCGGTCGCGCCGATGGCGGCGAACAGGTCGAAGGTCTCGTTATGGACGCGGTCGGGATCGGCGTGGGCGCGGTCGACCTTGTTGATGCAGAGGATCGGGCGCAGGCCCATCTTCAGCGCCTTGGTCAGCACGAATTTGGTCTGGGGCATGACGCCCTCTTCGGCGTCGACGAGGATGACGCAGCCATCCACCATGCCGAGGATCCGCTCGACCTCACCGCCGAAGTCGGCGTGGCCGGGGGTGTCGATGATGTTGATCCGGGTTTCGCCCGCCTTGCCGTTCCAGAGCACCGAGGTGCACTTGGCCAGAATGGTGATACCGCGCTCTTTTTCCTGGTCGTTGGAATCCATGGCGCGCTCGGTCGTCGCCTCATTGGCGCGGAAGACACCGGACTGGGCCAGAAGCTGATCCACGAGCGTGGTCTTGCCATGGTCGACGTGGGCGATGATGGCGACGTTACGAAGGTTCATTGGAATATCAGACGTGCAGGGCGGCCGGCAGAGGCGGGCCGCAGGGTGAGGGCGACGGTGCGGGGAGCGCGCGCCTCATACAGGGCCGGGCGACGAAAGGCCAGCCATGGACGCTCCGCTTCTCACGAAGCAGAGCGATTCACGGGCTTGTGTGGTCAGACCTTGGCCGACCGGCTGCGGGTCCAGGCATAGATCGCCAGCGCGACGCCGAAGAAGGCGACAACACCCGCCAGCATGGCCGGCCAGGTCGACCCTTCCGGCAAGAGGGCGAATGGCTCACCGTTGCGGGTGCCGACGATCACGGCGGCGGTGAACACCCCGAACAGGCTCTCGCCCACGATCAGGCCCGAGGCCAGCAGGATGCCCATGCGACGTCCGACAGCGGCAAACCGGGTCCCCGAGACCCAGCGGTCATAGGCCCAGCCGAACACGGCGCCGACCACCAGCATGGTGGTCACGGCCGCCGGCAGATAGACGCCGATGCCGACGGCCAGCGGCGGCAGCTTGATCCGGCCTTTCGTGGCGCCCGCCAGCACGGCGTCGACGACGATCACGGCGGCCCCGATGGCGGCGCCGATCCCGATCAGGTCCCAGCGCAGGTCGCCGTCGATGACCCCCCGGGCGAGCGCCGAGATCAGCGTGGCCTGGGGTGCGGGCAGGGGGTCGGTGCCGCTGACGATCGGCGGCGGGCCTCCCACAAAGCCGAACGCCTGGTTCATCAGGTCCAGCACAAAGGGGATGACCAGCGCGGCGGCGATCACACCGACGATCAGGGCCGTCTGTTGACGCCAGGGCGTGGCCTCGACCAGCTGGCCGGTCTTGAGGTCCTGGAGATTGTCATTGGCGATCACGGCCACGGCAAAGACCACGGCGGTGACCATCAGGGCATAGGCGATGATCGAGGGATCCGCAGGCACCCCGGCCACGGCCATGACCCCCAGCATCAGCAGCGAGGCGACCACTACAGCCAGAATGCCGACCCCCGAGACCGGGCTGTTCGACGAGCCGATCAGGCCGGCCATATAGCCGCAGATGGCCGCTACCATGAAGCCGATGACGATCACATAGGCCAGACCGCCCACGACCAGCAGTGCTGCTGCGGACGCCAGGATGGTCCCCTGGGTGAAGACGGTCAGCAGGATGGCGATGCCCACCAGCGACGCCAGCGACAACAGGCCGACCCACTGGATGGGGATATCCTGTTCGGTCAGTTCCAGAATCTCGCCCTTGGCCCGGCGTCCCTGAGCGGCCAGCGCCGACGTCAGGCCGCCGATCAGCGGACCGGTCAGTTTGATCAGGGTCCAGATGGCGGCAATGCCGATCACACCCGCGCCGATAAAGCGCACCTGCTCGCCCCAGACGCCGTTGGCGGCGGCCTCGGCGGTGCCGGGCGTATTCTGCATTGCGGTCATGAGCGGTACGGCAATGCCCCAGGCGATGATCAGGCCGACCAGCTGCGCCAGGCCGACCGCCAGACCGATCAGGTGCCCGGCGCCCAGCAGCGCGAACTGCAGGCCGAATCCCACACCCGTCGCTCCGCCGCCCAGCGCCGCCGGAAGGCGGAAATAGGCCGAGGCGGTCTCGACGAACACCCGGCCCTTGGCCAGCCAGGCAAACACGGCCGCGACGACGGCGCCCAGCATGACGATGTTCAGGCCGTGACGGTTTTCGCGCACTGCTTCTTCGGTCTGGGCCGCCCCGCGCGAGCCGACCTTGAGCACTTCGGCGGCGGCGACGCCTTCGGGGTAGGGCAGGCCCGCCTTGATCACCAGGGCGCGGCGCAGCGGGCTGGAGAAGGTCACCCCCAGCACGCCGCCCAGCGCGCAGATCAGAAAGGCGGTCCAGAAGGGGAAGCTCATCCACCAGCCGACCATCACCAGCGTCGGCAGCACAAAGATGATCGCCCCCATGGCCCCGCCGACCGAGGCCACCGTCTGGACGGTCATATTTTCCCAGATGGTCGAGGTCCTGAACCCGCGGAGCAGCGCCATGGAAATGACCGCCGCGGGAATGGCCGAGGCGAACGTCAGTCCGACCAGCAGGCCCAGATAGACATTGGCC
>CAXICH010000248.1:0-3376 GCA_964022245.1 uncultured Alphaproteobacteria bacterium | reverse complement strand
TGTGGGACAAGCCCGAGACCTATGGCGTCGCCAACAAGCGGATCGATGTGAAGACCCGGAAAAGCGCCTTCAACAGTCGGCCGGGGATCGGGCCGGCGCTGGCGGCCGTGATCGAGGGCCTCAAGGCCCCCAATCTGGTCGTGTCCTTCAATGACGAGGGCTATCTGGACCGGGAGGCGCTGACCGGCATGCTGTCAGCGCGGGGGCATGTTCAGGTGATCGAGATCGCCCATCCCCGTTACGTTGGCGCGCGCATCGGCATCCATAATCCAAAGGGCGAGAAGGTCGGGACCGTCGGCCGTTTGCGGAACGTCGAATATCTGTACGTCGTGACGCCCGAGCCGGTGGCTCTGCCGCACGCGGCTTGATCCGGGGGAACCGCCGGGGTTTGATGCCGTTTGGTCGTCATGCAGACGATCCATGACACTGAGGCGGGCGAAATGGGCAGCGAGGCCAGATTTGCGGGCCGCGGACTGGTCCGGTCGGACCGGGCTGTAGATGCCTTTCAGACCGTCGCCTGGCGCGCGCCGGAACCGCGTCGGAATCGTTTTACGGCAGCCAATGTCGCCGACCCGGCCGAGACGGACAGCGAAGACATCCCGCACTGGATGATCCTGGTCGGTGGGGCGCTGGTCGCGGCCCTGTTGGGCGCCCTGCTGGGCGGAGCCATGGCGCTCTAGGCGCTGAGCCTCTCTTCAATCATCAATCGGATGGGTGCGAAGGAGCGCCTGTGCTGCGCGCAGGGGCCGAGACGGTCGAGCGCCTGACGGTGCAACGGGACGCCATAGCCCTTGTGCCGCGCGAAGCCGTAGCCGGGGTGTTCGACGTCGAGGTCGTGCATCAGCCGGTCGCGCGCCGTCTTGGCCAGGATCGAGGCCGCGGCGATGGAGGCCGAGCGCGCATCGCCCTTGACCACCGCGACCGAGCGGCAGCCCACATCCAGCGCATGATTGCCGTCGATCAGGGCGAGCGCCGCGCAATGGGCCAGACCCTGCACCGCGCGACGCATGGCCAGTTCGGTGGCGCGCAGGATGTTCAGGCGGTCGATCTCTTCCACCGTCGCAAACGCTACGGACCAGCACAGGGCGCGGGTCTTGATGTCGGCCTCGGCCGCCTCGCGGGCCGCCTCTGACAGCGCCTTGGAGTCGTTCAGCCCCTCGGGCAGGTGGTCGGGATCAAGGATGACCGCGGCCGCGCTGACCGGCCCGGCCCACGGGCCTCTGCCAGCCTCGTCCACGCCGCACACCAGACCATGGGTGGCCCATTCCTGTTCGAGGGTCAGGTCCGGTCGCAGCATCAGCCCTGCCCGTCTGACAGCGGGGCATGACGATGGCAGGTCGTGACATGGTCATTGACCATGCCGGTGGCCTGCATGAAGGCATAGACGATTACCGGGCCGCAGAATTTGAAGCCTTCGGCCTTCAAGGCCTTGGCCATCGTGACCGACTGCGGGGTCTGGGCGGGGACCTGGGCCATGGATGACCAGTGGTTCTGGATCGGCTCGCCGTCGACGAACGACCACAGCCAGTCTGACATGTCGCGCCCCTGATCCTGAAGATCCAGCCAGAGGCGGGCTCCCGAAATCGTGGCGTCGATCTTGGCTCCCGAGCGGACGATGCCGGCGTCGTTCATCAGGCGCTGGCGGTCGGCCTCGCCATAGCGGGCGACCTTCTCCGGATCGAAATCGTCGAAGGCGGCGCGGAAGGCCTCGCGCTTTTTCAGGATGGTGATCCACGACAGACCCGCCTGGAAACCGTCCAGCACCAGCTTTTCCCAGAGGGCGCGCGCGTCGCGTTCGGGCACGCCCCATTCCTGGTCGTGATAGGCGACATAGAGGGGATCGGTGCCGCACCAGCCACAGCGGCCGGTCGTGTCGGGCACGGGCGAGTCGGTCATGGCGGCAGGGTCGCCGGGCGGGAGGCCGGACGCAAGAGTCATGTCCCGTCAGACGTCGGGGCGCGCGTGGTCTGGCAAGGGGTGAGCGTGACCCGTCTCCCCCTCCTGTTTGCCATCATCGCCCTCGGCCTCACGGTCGTGTGCGCGGGTGAGGCACGCGCGCAGGACAGCAAGGCGGTTGTGCATCCGCCGGGCGTGGTCGGGGATCTGGGCCAGACCAATCCCGACGCCCTGATTGCCTCGCAGCTGTGGCTGGCCGAGCTGTATGAGCGCGAGGGGCGGATCGATGAGGCGATCCACACCTATGAGGCGGCGCTGCTGTCGATCCTGCAGTTTCGCGGACAGGGGCATATATCGATGGCCGAGCCCATGGTGCGGGTGGCGCGCCTGACCCAGGATCCGGAGACGCGGACGCGCTGGCTGGAGTCTGCCGTGCGGATTGCCGAAGTGGCGTGGCAGGCCGGAGACGACCGTCTGGTGACCCTGCGCCTGGAGCTGGCCCGGGCGCGGCAGGGCTAGTCCCGGGGCATCCAGTCCGGCCAGAGGACGCGGGCGGGGCTGCCGTCGACCGTCAACTGGCCATCAAGACGGTCGAGGCGCAGGAGGGCCATGAGACGGTTGCCCTGGCCCGAAAGGGTCTGGCCGGCGCGGCGCTCACCGTTCAGGACCTCGGTGCCGGGCGAGGGCAGGGGACCGTCAACCTCGAGCGTCAGCATGCGGTTGCGAATGGCCCCGCGCCGTTTCATCCGCGAGGTGGTCTCCTGACCGATGAAACAGCCCTTGGAGAAGTCGATGCCGTGGAGCAGGTCGAAGTCGGCCTCGATCGGATAGGTGGTGTCCTGACCTCCGTCGCGGGCCGGGTCGGGAATGCCGAGGGTGAGGCGGTGGTCATGCCAGTTCGCGGCCTCTGCGGTAGCGGGCAGGGGCGGGCCATAGTGGCGGTGGCCGAGGGCGGCGAGGCGCGGGTCGGGCCTGCCCGGGGTGTCGGGCCCGGCGGGCCACAGGACCTGGACCGTGCCGTCGTCGGGCGTGATCGTGACCTGGGCGCGCAGGCGGTACAACGACAGCCGCTGGATCAGGGCGTCGCGGCGGTCGGCATCGACATCCAGAAGGACCCCGTCGTTCTCGCCGAACAGGAACAGGTCGAACAGCAGGCGTCCGGGCGGGGACAGCAGGGCGCCGAAGCGCAATTGGCCGGGTTCGAGGGTCAGGACCTCCTGCGTCAGAAGGCCGTTGAGAAAGGTCCATGCATCCGGGCCGCCGACCCGGACGAGGGCGCGATCAGGGAGGGAGGCAATGCGGGCGGACATGGTCCACAGATAGGGCGGCCATGGCAGCTTGGCGAGGGGGCGATGCCGCTGCCTGCCCGCGAGAATCCGTATACGGTAGGCCTATGCCCTCGGCCTTTCCTGTTCTCTACATCGCTGAAGCCGACCCGGAGATGGCGGTGATGGGCTCGGGCGTGCTGGATCATCTGGCC
>CAXICH010000247.1:0-3377 GCA_964022245.1 uncultured Alphaproteobacteria bacterium | reverse complement strand
CGGATCAGAAGGACTGGACCAGAATGGCGACCAGGGCGGTCGGCATGGCGGCCAGCAGGGCGATGTTCAGCACGACGTGACCGATACGGTCCATCAGCATGGTGACAGGCATGGTGTTCATTTGTTTTCTCCGTCTTGCCCTGAGAGGGCTAGTTTTGCGTGTTTTTGTTCAGGTCAGCAATGTGGTTGCGCTATGAGCCTTTGACAAGAACGCTGCAACCCCTCGTCCTTGAAATAATAGATAGGCCTGCCGCGGCAAGAAATCACGTTACATATCGTTTAACGATGTTAAACTTTGGCAATCCTGCCCGCCTGAAAGGACGTCGTCATGAATCTCAAATTAATCAAAGGGATGCGATTGCTGGTCGCGACCCATAATCCGGGCAAGGCGGTCGAGATCGCCGCGCTGCTGGATGGAAATTACGACGTCGTCACAATGAGTGATCAAAATCTGCCGGAACCGGACGAAACCGAGACGACGTTTTGCGGCAACGCCCTCCTGAAAGCGCGTCATGCGGCCGACGCCTCGGGCCTTGTGGCGCTGGCGGATGACTCGGGCCTGTCTGTGCGGGCGCTGGACGGGGCGCCGGGCATCTTTTCCGCGCGCTGGGCCGGACCGGAGAAGGATTTTTCCCACGCCATGGCCAAGGTTGAGCAGAGACTGGAGGAAATCGGGTCGGACGATCGGGCCGCCTGGTTCACCTCGGCGCTGGCGGTGGCATGGCCACAGGGCCCGGCCGTGGTGGTCGAGGGTCGGGTGGACGGGACCCTGACCTTTCCGCCGCGCGGCGACCGGGGCTTCGGCTATGATCCGGTGTTCGTGCCCGAAGGCCATAGCGAGACCTTCGGCGAGATGGACCCGGCCTATAAGGACGGCATCAGCCACCGCGCCCGGGCCTTTGACCTGCTGAAAGGCGCCCTGATTGACTGACGCGGCCGACGGTCTGGCGCTCTATGTTCACTGGCCGTATTGCGCGCGTATCTGTCCCTATTGCGATTTCAATGTGGTGCGGGCCCGCGGTCGCGAGACCGAGATGGCGGGGCTGGTCTCGGCCCTGCGCGACGATCTGGCAGCACAGGCCGCCCTTGTCGGGCCGCGGTCGCTGGTGTCGATCTTCTTTGGTGGCGGCACGCCGTCGCTGATGCCGCCCGAGGCTGTGGCGGCGGTGGTCGAGCGGGCGCGGGCCCTGTTCCCGGCAATCGGCGGCATCGAGGTGACGCTGGAGGCCAATCCCACCGATGCCGAAGCCGAGCGGTTTGCCGCCCTGTCTGCGGCGGGCGTAACCCGGCTGTCGCTGGGCGTGCAGTCGCTGGACGATGCCGCACTGGAATTCCTCGGCCGAAACCATTCGGGGGCGGAGGCCCGGCGGGCCGTTGCGCTCGCCGCCCGCCATTTCGACCGGCTGTCGATCGATCTGATCTATGCCCGGCCCGGCCAGACCGTCGCCGACTGGACCGGAGAACTGCTCTGGGCGCTGGACAGCGGCTTTGAGCATATTTCCCCCTATCAGCTGACCATAGAGCCCGAGACCGCCTTTGGCCGGGCAGTAGCGCGCGGGGTCTGGACCCCACCCGACGACGACCGGGCGGCCGACCTCTATGAGGCGACCCAGGCCGTTCTGGAGCAGGCCGGGTTCGAGGCCTATGAGGTGTCGAACCATGCGCGCGACGTTGCGGCGCGCTCGGTGCACAATCTGCATGTCTGGCGGGGCGGGGACTATCTCGGCATCGGCCCGGGGGCCCACGGGCGACTGACGCTGGACGGTGTGCGCACGGCTTCGGTCGCCCACCGGGGCGTCGCCGACTATATCGCCGGGGTCGGGGCCGGGACAGCCTGGGCCGAACAGACCGCCCTGTCGCCGGTCGAGGCGGCCGAGGAAAGGGTGCTGCTGGGCCTGCGTACCGTCGAGGGTGTGCCGCTGACCGTGCTGGCTGAACTGCGTATCAGGCCTGACGCGGGGCCTCTGGCCGACCTGATTGCGGACGGCTTCCTGACCCGGTCGAACGGGCGGGTAGTGGCGACGGCGCGCGGGCGCCCCGTGCTGGACGGCGCGCTGAAAGCCCTGCTGACCTGATCTTTGCTTGAGGGGCGCCCCCGGTGCTGGCACGGTTCTCCGATGACTGACACCGATCCTTCCCGCCTGTGGTCCGGAACCGCCCCGCCGCCGCGCCGGGTCGACCCCGGCCTCTATGTGGTGGCGACGCCGATCGGCAATCTGCGTGACATGACGCTGCGTGCGCTGGATGTTCTGGCAGCGGCCGATCTGGTGCTGGCGGAGGACACACGGGTCAGCGCGCGCCTGCTGACGGCCTATGGGCTCAGGGTCAAGCTGGAGCGCTGCGACGACCATGCCGCCGTGCGGGCCATTCCAGGGGTGCTGGAGCGGCTGGAGGCCGGAGAGGTGGTGGCGCTGGTGTCGGATGCCGGCACGCCGCTGGTCAGCGACCCGGGCTATGCCGTGGTCAAGGCGGTCATTGAGGCGGGGCTGCCGGTGTTTCCGCTGCCGGGACCATCCAGCCTGCTGGCGGCGCTGGCCGGGGCGGGCCTGCCCAGTGACCGGGTGCTGTTCGCCGGCTTTCTGCCGGCCAAATCGGGCGCGCGGCGCTCGACGCTGGAAAGCTTGAAGGCGCCCGGCCAGACGGTAGTGGTGTTCGAAAGCGGTCCGCGACTGGCGGCGTCCCTGGCGGACATGGCCGAGGTGCTGGGGCCGCGCGAGGCCGTGGTCGCCCGCGAACTGACCAAGCTGCATGAGACCTGGGTGCGCGGTCCGCTGGACCAGCTGGCGGTCGATTCCCGCTGCCAGTCGCCGAAGGGCGAGATGGTGGTGGTGATCGGCCCCGCCGATGAGGTCGCGCCCGATGAGGCGACGCTGGATCAGGCCCTGACCGCCGAACTGGCCGACCGGTCGGTGTCGGAGGCCGCGGCCCGGGTGGCGGCCAGCCTCGGCCTGCCGCGGAAACAGGTCTACCGCCGGGCGCTGGAGCTGTCGGGCCAGTGATGGCGTCCCGGACCCCGCCCGTCCCCGACCGGCGCGAGGGCCGGACCCGCAAGGGGCGCAAGGCTCACAGCGAGGGCCATGCGGCGGAATGGACGGCGGCAGCCTGGCTGATGCTGAAGGGCTACCAGATCCTCGGGTTCCGCCTGAAGACCCGCCACGGAGAGCTGGATATCCTCGCCCGCAAGCGATCGGTGCTGGCCGCCGTGGAGGTCAAGCGGCGGGCGACGCTGACTGCGGCGATCGAGGCACTGGGCCCGGTGCAGCATGGACGACTGGTGCGTGCCGCCACTGCCGTCCGCAAATCCCGGCCGGGGTTGCGGGCCCTGACGCTGCGACTGGACCTGATCGCACTGGCGCCGGGGCGCCTGCCGCGCCATA
>CAXICH010000246.1:0-3417 GCA_964022245.1 uncultured Alphaproteobacteria bacterium | reverse complement strand
GCTTGAGTGGTCATTTGGGTCGTTTCCATTTTTTCGCCCGCTGCGGGCGATGACGACCGGATCAACGCGCGTTTCCGGCGACATTGCAAGCCATGCCCGGCCAGATCGCCTGTGGATGAAAGGGTTTCAGCCGCTTCCGGCCGCCCTCTGGAAGCTCTCGACCAGACTCCCCGCGACCAGTCGCCAGCCGTCCACCAGCACGAAAAAGATCAGCTTGAAGGGCAACGAAATTACCACCGGAGGCAGCATCATCATACCCATGGACATGAGCACGCTCGCCACCACCAGATCGATCACAAGGAACGGAACAAAAAGAAGAAATCCGATTTCGAAGGCGCGCTTCAGCTCACTGATCATAAAGGCCGGGGTGACCACCCGGATCGGCAGGTCGGCCGCGGTTTCGGGGGCCTCGATGTTGGACAGGCGGGTGAACAGCGCCAGGTCCCCCTGATCGACCTGCGAGAGCATGAAAATTTTTACGGGCTCGGAGGCTGCATCGAAGGCCTGGGGCAGCTCCATCTCCTGATCCAGCAAGGGCCGGATGCCCGAATCATAGGCGGCCTGCCAGGTCGGAGCCATGACGATGGCGCTGAGAAACAGGGCCAGCGACACGAGAACAGCATTGGGCGGCGACTGCTGCATGCCCAGCGCCGTGCGCAGCAGGGACAGCACGACAACGATCCGGACGAAGCTGGTCGTCATGATGACGATCGACGGCGCGAGCGACAGCACAGTCATCAGCCCGACCAGCTGCACGACCCGCTCGGTCAGGCCGGCGCCGGTGCCGAGATCGATGTTGATGGCGCTGCCCGAGGCCACTTCCTGGGCCAGGGCCGCGATCGGCCAGACCAGCGAGGCCAGGGTGGCCAGAAGCGACAGCAGGGCCGCGCGCTTCAGTTCCTGCCGGTTCGGCAGCGCGAGGATGGCGGGACGCTGGCGGGGCCGGTTCATGGCTGTGACCCCGGGGGCAGGGGCGCCAGCGACTGGCGCGGCTCGATCAGTTCGCGGCCTTCGCCCAGCAGGATCAGCCGCTCTTCCTGATCGATGCGCACCAGCACCAGACGGCGGGCCGGGTCCAGCACCAGGGTCTCGACGACCTTCAGTCGCCGCTCGCCGCGTTCCGTGCCGAACCGGGCCAGAAGCTGCGGCGCATAGCGGCGCCCGACCCAGGCGGCCAGACCGATCAGGCCCAGCGTGAAGGCCAGGCCAAAGATCGCCCGGGCAAGATCAAGAAAGGACATGAGGGCTCGACATGGCGGCTCGAATCGACGCGCCCGCACGGGCGGGTTCGGGGCCAAAGGTTAACTGTGAGGGTTAACGTCGCGTTTAGATAACCCGTGATTAACCATGGAGGCGGCATTTTATGCCCAGCCCGTCCGCTGGCGGGTTCGCGCGTTCCGAGGAGGCTGACATGGGTATGGCCGACCTGCCCCTGCTGACCCAGATCAAGGGCCGTCTGACCTGGCTGGACGAGCGTCAGCGCGTCATTGCCCAGAACGTCGCCAACTCGGATACCCCCGGCTATGTCGCCCACGACCTGGCCCTGCCGAAGGATTTCGCCTCGGCCATGACGGCCCGGCCGGTGACGCTGGCCCGCACCCAGGCCGGCCACATCGCCCCGCCGTCGCCCGCCGCCCGCTATTCCGCTGTCGAGGCTCCCGATTCCGAGACCACGCTGGATGGCAATTCCGTGGTGGTCGAGGAGCAGATGCTGAAGATGACCGAGAGCCGCATGGCCTATGAGGCGGCGATCGGCTTCTACCAGAAGTCCATGACCCTGCTGCGGATGGCCGCGCGCCCGCCGGGCCGCTGAGCCCCGGCTGAAGGAAGCCTGACCCATGCCCGATCCCGTTCCGCCCAGAAACCCCGCCATGGCCGTGGCCGCCGGCGCCATGAAGGCCCAGCAGTCGCGCATGCGGGTGATCGCCGAAAACATCGCCAATGCCGATTCGACCTCGCCTGTCGCGGGCGGCGAGCCCTACCGCCGTCAGGTGCCGGTCTTTCAGTCGCGCACGGTCGACGGCGTGACCGGTGTGGTGCTGGCCGAGGTCCGCCCGGATCAGGGTGATTTCCGCATGGACTACGACCCGTCCCACCCGGCCGCCAATGCCGACGGCTATGTCATGCGGCCCAACGTCAACACCCTGGTCGAGGCCATGGACATGCGCGAGGCCCAGCGCGCCTATGAGGCCAACCTCAACATCATCGAGACGGCGCGCGCCATGGAAAGCCGCCTGCTCGAGATCCTGAAGAAATAGGGGATAGGTCCGCATGAATCCGATTGCCGCCGCCCGCGCCTATCAGGCCATCCAGGGGGCAGGCGCGCCCGAGGCCGCCAGCCCCACCGACGCGCCGGGCTTTTCCGATCTGGTGCAGAATGTCATCGCCAGCGCCACGACCCAGACCCGGGCGGCCGAGGCCCAGATGAGCCAGGTGGTTCAGGGGCAGGGCAGCCTGATCGACGTGGTCACCGCGATCAGCTCGGCCGAGGCCTCGCTGGAAACCGCCATGGCCGTGCGCGACCAGATGATCCAGGCCTACCAGGAAATCATGCGTATGCCGATCTGACGGTCTGGGTCGCCGCGGAACGGTGACGGGTCCGGGCCTTGAGCCAGTCCTGCAGCGGACCATCGACCATGTGGTGAAAGGCAAAGGCAAAGGCGACCGCCATGCCGACGCCCAGGAACCACAGCGCCCACTGCACCGGCTCGGACAGGTTCAGCCGGGCGATGGCGACATTGGCGACGCCGAACCAGGCGATCCGCACCACCTCATTGCTGATGAACATCGAGAAGGACACCAGCGCTGCGCGCTCGATCAGCCGCGAGGGGCGGGCGACCGGAATGGCCCCGGCCGCCAGAATGATCAGCGAGATCATCGCCAGACTGGGCAGGGCGTTCTTGCCATGGAACTGAAGGACGATCAGGCCGACGGTCGCCAGCACACCGACCCAGCGGGCCAGCCGCGGGTTGATCCAGACCCGGTGCGCGAACGCCGCCAGTGCCATGCCGAGGAAGAACAGCGGCAGGGCCCGGAAGAAGCCGAACTTCATCGGCATCTGATAGACGGGATAGCCCAGCAGGGCGCGGGCCAGCTCATTGGCCATCAGATAGAGGGCGATCCCCAGCACCAGCCAGGTCCAGGGCCCGAGCCGCGCGCAGCCACGCACGATCCACGGGAAGGCCAGATAGCAGCCGATCAGGGCCGAGATTGACCAGGTGGGGGCGTTCCAGCCCAGCCCGCCCGAGATGCCGAACGCCTGCACCAGCCCCAGCTGCGCCGGTAGCTGGCTCCAGTCGAACCACTCCGGATTGCGCGGCGCCAGACCGATGGCGGCACTGCCGACCACCAGCGCAATCAGGGCCAGCCCCATCATCAGATGCGCAGGCACGACCCGCAGCACCCGCCGCGTCAGGA
>CAXICH010000245.1:0-3420 GCA_964022245.1 uncultured Alphaproteobacteria bacterium | reverse complement strand
ACCTCGCCCGTCGCCGCCTTCACCAGCGGCGGCCCGGCGAGGAAGATGGTGCCCTGATTGCGCACGATGACCGTCTCGTCCGACATGGCGGGCACATAGGCCCCGCCCGCCGTGCAACTGCCCATGACGCAGGCGATCTGGGGGATGTCGCGCGCGCTCATCCGGGCCTGGTTGAAGAAGATCCGCCCAAAATGCTCGCGGTCGGGAAACACCTCGGCCTGGTGCGGCAGGTTGGCCCCGCCCGAATCGACCAGATAGACGCACGGCAGCCGGTTCTGCTCGGCCACCTCCTGCGCGCGCAGGTGTTTCTTGACCGTCATGGGGAAATAGGCGCCGCCCTTCACCGTCGGGTCATTGGCGACGATCATCACCTCGCGACCCGACACCCGGCCGATGCCACAGATCATGCCGGCGCCCGGGGCCTGATCGTCATACATGCCGAAGGCCGCCAGCTGGCCGATCTCGAGGAAGGGCGAGCCGGGGTCCAGCAGTCGCTCGACGCGATCGCGTGGCAACAGCTTGCCGCGGCTGACATGGCGCTCGCGCGATTTATCCGAGCCGCCCCGCGCGGTAACCGCCACCCGCTCGGCCAGTTCGTCACGCAGACGCCGGTTGGTGCTTTCCAGCGCCTTGAAGGACGGACTGGACGGATCGATTGCAGAGGTCAGCTTTGGCATGCCCCTCCTTTAGGCAGCTTTCCCCGGATGGGCAAAGGGGCGCAGACGGCGCAGCCAACGGATGACCGCGCCCTGTGGAATCTGCCATAAGGCCGTATGGCCAAGGCGCGCACCGACACCCTCGAAGCGGCACTGCAGAAGCTGTTCACGGGCGGGGAGACAACCCGGGTCAGCTGGTTTGCCCTGACCGGGGGCGAGCAGCTGTTCGGCGAGGGCGACCCGGCGGACACCCTCTACCTCGTGCGGTCCGGGCGTCTGGGCGTCTTTTGTCACGACGGCGACCACACACCACGCTTCCTCGGCGTGGTGCGGCCGGGCGAGCCGGTCGGCGAAATGTCCATGCTGGCCGGCACCCCTCATACCGCCAGCGTCGTCGCCCTGCGCGATTCCGAAATCCTGGCCCTGCCGCGCGAGACGTTTTTCGAGGCCGCCCGCAGCCAGCCGGACCTGATGGTCGAACTGTCACGCCTGATGATCCGGCGCTCACGCGACCGGACCCTGGGGGGCGGTGAGCCCAGTGTGTTCGGCTTTATCTCGGCCCGGCCCAGGCCCATCCGGGCGTTCGTCGAGCGGATCGCTGCCTCGATCCAGGCCCAGGGATTCACCTGCCAGATCATCGACCATTCCGCCCTCAGCTCCGTCGCCGAATGGTTCAGTCGCGTCGAGGACAGCCACGACTTTGTCCTCTATGTCGCCGAGGCGGATGAGCCGGCCTGGGCCCAGCTTTGCACCCGGCAGGTCGATCGCCTGTTTATCGTCGGCAATCCGCTCAACATGCCCCCGGGGCCGAACCTGCCGCGCAATCCCGCGCTGGACGCCCAGCAGCGCACCGATCTGATCCTGCTGCGGGACCCCCGCATGCCCCGCCCGGCCAATACGGGGGTCTGGCTGGACTCGGTCAAGCCCGGGCGCTGGTTCCACGCCACCGACGGCAGCCCCGAGGATGCGGCCCGCATGGCCCGCATCGTCACCGGCACGGCGGTCGGTCTGGTCCTGTCGGGCGGTGGCGCCCGCGCCTATGCCCACATCGGCGCCATCAAGGCCCTGCGCGAGGCGCGCGTGCCGCTCGACTTCCTCGGGGGCTCCTCCATGGGCGCCATTATTGCCGCCGGCCCGGCCCTCGGCTGGTCGCAGGACGAGCTGGAGGAGGAGATCAAACGCGCCTTCGTGGCCAGCGACCCCCTGTCGGATATCACCTTTCCCCTGATCGCCATGACCCGCGCGGGCAAGGTGGCCCGACTGTTGCGCAATGCCTATGGCGATACCGAGATCGCCGACATGCCCCTGCCCTTCTTCGCCGTCTCGACCAATCTGACGACCGGCCGCATCGAGGTGCACAAGCGTGGCCTGCTCCGGCGGGCCATGCGGGCCACCATCGCCATTCCCGGCGTCATGCCGCCCGTGGTCATGAATGGCCAGGTGCTGGTGGACGGCGCTGTCCTGAGAAACTTTCCCGCCGAGACCATGCGTCAGATGAACGCCGGTCCGGTAATCGGGGTCGACATGTCACAGGCCCGGGGTGTCGACCCCGCCGCCCTGCAGAACCCGCCGTCGTGGTGGCGCTGGATCCTGTCGGGCGACTGGAAGAAGGGCCCGCCGATCGTGGCCCTCCTGATGCGGGCCGCGACCCTGACCAGCGACGCCGACGTCGAGACCTCGCGCAAGGCCACCGACCTGCTGATCCAGCCCGAACCCGAGGGCATGGATATCCGCGACTGGAAGGCCTACGACATCCCCGTCCAGGCGGGCTACGACGCCGCGCGCAAGGCGCTGGACGACCTCGACAGCCCGGTTACCGAATTGCGCCGCAACCGCGTCCGCAAGGCCGAAGAGGCCGAAACCGTCACCGCGCCCGAGCCAGCAGGAAAAGCCGAGGGAAAGGCAAAAGCGTCACGCCGTCGGGCCGCTTCGGAAACGCCCGGCTGAGCGCCTCGCCCAGGGCGTCCAGATAGCCGCGCCTCAGCTCTGGACTTCCGGCCAGCGCCGTCAGATAGGGCCTCAGCGCCGTGCCTGACATCCACTGCAGCACCGCCGCCTCCCCCGTCAGGGCGTGCAGATAGGTCGTGGACCAGAGGTCGATGTCGGCACACGTCCCGGCCAACCGGTCGTAATAGGTCTCTGCCGACAGCAGGGGTGCGATTGTCGGCACGTCCCGGAGGACGCCCGCCCACGGCCCTTCGGTCGCGACGTCGCGCATCAGGGTGTGGTGCCGGGTCTCGAAGGCCATCGGCATCTGCACCGCCAGCACACCGCGCGGCGCCAGCTGGTCGGCCAGCCGGGGGAACAGGCCCTCATGGTCGTCCACCCACTGCAGGGCGGCATTGGCGAAGATCAGATCGACGGGCCGCTCCGGCGCCCACGCGGCGATATCGCCCTGATGCCAGCGCACCGTATCGTCCCGCGCCCCGGCCCCCGCCAGCATGTCCGCGCTCTGCTCAAGGCCGTGAACCTCGGCCCGGGGATAGCGGCGCTTCAGCAGGCTGGCGTGGTGACCGTCGCCACAGCCCAGGTCCCAGACGGCACGCGGGTCCAGATCGTCGGGCAGCCGCACCAGCAGGTCCAGCGCCGCGCGATCGCGCTCGGCCTCAAACCGGGCATAGGTATCGGGATCCCAGCGTACGGGGGCGGAGGGAGCAGTCGTCATCAGCACAGCCTGCCCATCGCCGCGTCCCGGTCAAGCGGGACGGGCATCGCGATGGTACCGCCTCTCAGGCTTGAACTGAGGACCTCCGGTTCCACAAAC
>CAXICH010000244.1:0-3454 GCA_964022245.1 uncultured Alphaproteobacteria bacterium | reverse complement strand
TGGCCGCCTGATCCGCGAGCGCGCTTGCGATCCGGGGCCGGGGCCGCTAGCCCTCGTCGGCTTACGGAGGACAGACCTGCATGACGACGGCCCACCAGGACGGCGCCCGCCTGATCAACGAGGCGGTGGAGGCCTTCAAGGCGCGCGACCGCGATACGACCGCAGACAAGTTGGCGCGGGCGATCAAGGCCGATCCGCCGATCGGGACGAAATGGGCCTCGGTGTCGCGGCTGGCGGCGACCATGGGCGAGGTCTCGATTGCCCTGGCTGCGGCACGCCGCAATATCGCTGCGGCGCCGACGCCGGAGTCGCGTCAGGCCTATGCCAATCTGCTGAGCCAGAACGGGCGCTCGGAGGAGGCCCTGCGCGAGGCCCAGGCGCTGGTGCGCGAACGGCCGAATGATCCGGCGGCGCTGCATTTTCTGGCCACCTGTCAGGTGCAGTTCGGGGACAATGACGCGGCCATCACCAATCTACGCCGGATCCTCGACCTGCCGACTGTGGCGCTGGGGGCGGAGAACGCCTGGGCCGTGCTGGCCGGCATCAAGAAGTTTACGGCCGACGATCCCGACATTCCGGCCATGGAGGCGCTGGCCGCCCGTATCGGTCATTCGCCCGAGCGGCGACTGAACCGGGTGGTGCTGCTGTATGCCCTGGGCAAGGCCTATGACGACACTGGCCAGACGGACAAGGCCTTCGCCGCCTTCCACGAGGCCGGCCAGTTGCAAATGCCGGACAGCACCTTCAATGCGGACCAATCCGACCTGTTCGTCGATCAGGTGGTGAAGGGCTATGACCGTGCCTTCATCGACAGCCTGCCGAAGAGCGCGGTCGACAGCGACCGGCCGATCTTCATCCTGGGCCTGCCGCGCTCAGGGACGACCCTGGTCGAGCAGATCCTCGTCAGCCATTCTGCGGTGCATGACGGGGCGGAGGTCAATCTGTTTCGCCACGCCGCCATGTCCGTTCAGGGCTATACCCCGGACGCCGTGCGCGCCGCCTTTGCCCAGCCGGGCGGGGAGACTTTGGCCACGCGGATCGGTCGGGCCTATCTGCACCTGATGGACGAGCGGTTTGGCACCGAAGGCCGGGTGATCGACAAAACGTTGAACCAGACGCGGTTCCTGGGCCTGATCCATCAGTGCCTGCCGAATGCCAAATTCATCTGGCTGCGCCGCCATCCGGCCGGGATCGCCTGGTCGTGCTTCCGCACCCGGTTCGTGAAGGGCGCCGACTGGACCCGCTCTCTGACCGACATCGCCCGGCATTTCCGGGGCGAAGACCGGCTGCATGACCACTGGACGACGGTGCTTCCGCCCGAGACCCTGCTGACCGTGCCCTATGAGCAGCTGGTCGATGATCCGGACACCTGGATGCGGCGTATTCTGAATCATGCCGGGCTGGAGTGGGAGGATCAGGTCAAGGATTTCCACGCCACCGACCGGGCCGTGACTACCGCCAGCTTTGCCCAGGTGCGCCAGCCGCTCTATGCCTCGTCCAAGGCGGCGTGGAAGCGGTATGAGACGCCCATGAAGCCGTTCTTCGACACCTATTACGGGCCGGGCGTCGACTACGACACGCCGTAGCGTTCGCGCATGGTGGCGATCGACCAGTCGATCAGGGCCGTCAGCTTGTCGCGATCCACATCGGCCAGCCGGTTGAGGTAGAGGCACGACACGCTGGTCTTGCACTTGCCCAGTCCCTCCATCAGATCGGGCCGCTCGGCAAAGCCCGGCATGATGTAGAGCGTCAGGTTCGCCTTGCGCGGCGAAAAGCCGATGATCGGCCAGTCTGCGGGCTTCTTGGTCGTGTTGACATAGGTATAGCGGTCATAGCCGACGATCGAAGGGCCCCACATGACGGGGTCGCACCCGGTGCGGTCTCGCAGCAGGGCGTCCAGTTCAATGCCGTCGGCGCGCCTGCCCGCATGGGGCACGGCGTTGAGGAAATCCTCGACGGAGGCGTCGGTCGGCAGCGTCTTCAGCTCGGACATGGGTCAGGCCCTCCCCTGTGGCGCATCATCGTCCGCCATTTCGAATCCGGCAAACTCGAATCCCGGGGCGACGGTGCAGCCGACGAGGGACCAGTCGCCGAGGCATTCGGCGGCCTGCCACCGACCGGTCGGGACGATGATCTGGGGTCGCTGACCGGCCTCGATATCCGGGCCGAGGGTCAGCCGGCCGATGCCGTCGATGTCCAGCGCCAGCGGGGCGCCGACATAGTGGTGCCAGATCTCGGTCGCGTCGACGCGGTGCCATTTCGACCGCTCGCCCGCCGTCAGCAGGAAATAAATGGCCGTGCCAACCGAGCGCCCGTCGACCGTGCGCGGGTCACGGAAGGTCTCGCGGTAATGCCCGCCTTCCGGGTGCGGCGCGAGGTCCAGCAGGGCGATGATGTCGGCAGGGGTCATGGAGCTCGGGCAGGTTGCCAGCGACCGTCCCGGAACTCCCATGCACCGCCACCCGACCAGACTGCGCTGAAGGGTCCACGAATGCTGCCCCGACCTGACGCGGAATAGACCACGTCGGCCTCCAGCGGCGTCGCAGGGACACGTTCGACCATCCTCTCAGGCACCTCCCCGTATGCGAGGTTTGAAAACTGGACGCAGTCGCTGTCGCGCGACTCGATCTGCCAGACGACATCGGTACCGGGCCTGGAGTCCTGTCCTCGCGAGACCGTCAAATGACGAATGCAGATCGATCCTGCGCGCCGTTCGGGCGTGAGTACCGGTCGCTCGAGTGGCCCCTGCAGATCGACCTCGAGGATCGTCGAACACCCCCAGAGCAGAAGGCCAATCAGGAGCAAACCGAAATGACCGGTTCCCCACCGCATCACAGCCCCTTCACGATCCCCTCGACCATCTTCTTGGCGTCGGCGAACAGCATCATGGTGTTGTCGCGGAAGAAGAGTTCGTTCTCGACACCGGCGTAGCCCGAGCCCATGCCGCGCTTGATGAACAGGACGGTGCCGGCCTTTTCGACGTCGAGGATGGGCATGCCGAAGATCGGGCTTTGCGGGTCGGTCTTGGCGGCCGGGTTGGTGACGTCATTGGCGCCGATGACGAAGGCGACGTCGCAGGAGCTGAACTCGGCATTGATGTCTTCCAGCTCGAAGACCTCATCGTACGGCACATTGGCCTCGGCCAGCAGGACGTTCATGTGACCGGGCATGCGGCCGGCGACGGGGTGGATGGCGTATTTGACCTCGACCCCCTCCTCCTTGAGCTTGTCGGCCATCTCGCGAAGGGCGTGCTGGGCCTGGGCGACGGCCATGCCATAGCCGGGGACGATGATGACCTTGGAGGCGTTCTTCATGATGAAGGCGGCGTCGTCGGCCGAGCCCTGTTTGACCGGCCGGGTCTCGACCACGCCGGCGCCGGCCGGGCCGCTGTCGCCGCCAAAGCCGCCGAGGATGACCGAGATGAAGCTGCGGTTCATGCCCTTGCACATGATGT
>CAXICH010000243.1:0-3460 GCA_964022245.1 uncultured Alphaproteobacteria bacterium | reverse complement strand
GATAGCGCGGGCGATCGGCCGGCAGCAGACCCGGCGCATAGTCCAGCACCTCGCACATGGCCTCATGGCCCTCACCGACCGCCAGACCGCCGATGGCGTAGCCGTCGAAGCCGATCTCCTGCAACTGTTCGGAGGACTGACGCCGCAGGTCCTCAAAGGTCGAGCCCTGCTGGATGCCGAACAGGGCCTGGGTTTCGCGCATGCCAAACGCCGCCTTCGAGCGTGCCCCCCAGCGGATCGACAGCTCCATGGCGGCCCGGGCGCCGGGCCGTTCGGCCGGCCAGCTGACGCACTGGTCGAGCTGCATGGAGATGTCGGCGCCCAGCCGGTCGGCCTGGATCTCGATCGAGCGCTCGGGGGTGAGCACGTGTTTCGAGCCATCGATGTGGCTGGAGAAGGTCACGGCCTCCTCGGTCAGCTTGGAAATCCCCGACAGGGACATGACCTGAAACCCGCCGGAGTCGGTCAGGATCGGTCGGTCCCAGCGCATGAATTTGTGCAGGCCCCCCAGCCGCTCCATCCGCTCGGGCCCGGGGCGCAGCATCAGGTGATAGGTATTGCCCAGCAGGATGTCGGCGCCCGTCTGGGCCACCTGATCGACCGTCAGCGCCTTGACCGTCGCCGCCGTGCCGACCGGCATGAAGGCGGGCGTGCGGATCTCGCCCCGCGCGGTCTTCAGCACCCCGGTGCGGGCGCGTCCGTCGGTGGCGGCAATGTCGAAGGGGAAGGGCAAGGCGGATCACGGTCGGCGGCAAAAGGGGAGGGGCATTTAGGCGGAAACGGCCGGATTGGCCATGGCTGAACGCCTCTCGCCCGTCGGGCAGAGGTGGAGGGCAGGCGGAGCGCCGGGCCTTCGCCCGGAGTGAATTGCTTTTACCGTTTCGACGAAGACCGACGCTCCGCGCGGCTGGTTTTCCGGGAGCTTGCGTCGGGTGGCCGTGTTCGGGCCTTACCGCAGCGCCCCCGGCGGGCAGGCTGAACCTGCGTTCAGTCCCGGGCGATCGAGTATCCCCCTCGACCCAGTGTTGAAGGCGGGCCTTTCGCCCGGCTCGCCAAGCGTCGCTGAGACCGGAGAGCCGGCCAGCGCCGCCCTCAACCCAACGTCATTCTCGGGCTCGACCCGAGAATCGGTTTCGCCCTCGACAGGAGACGGGCTGCCCGGACCGATCCTCGGGTCAAGCCCGAGGATGACGGGAAGAGCAGAAGGAGGTTCATCACAGCGGGCACAACGAGGACACGGCGACCACAGCGGGGGCAGCGCGCGCGACACCGCTGTGCCCGCTGTCAGACCGCTGTGGTCGCTGTGATGGACCCTGCCTGGCTGCTACGCGCCGCCTTTCGGGTCGCAGGACGGGGCCTACGTCACCACCCGCAACAGGCCCTCGGTGGCGGCCGTCACCTCGGCCCAGGTCTGGTCGAAGTCGGCGTCGGTGCCGGTGTAGGGGTCGGCGACGCCCTGACCTTCGCGGCCCGGCACATGGTCGTTGAGCAGGCTGAGACGGGCGGTGGCACCGGCGGGCGCCAGACGGCGCAGGTCGGCCAGGTTCTGCCGGTCCAGCGCGATCAGATGGTCAAAGCGGGTGAAGTCGTCGGCCGTCACCTGTCGCGCCCTCAGGCTTGAGATGTCCACCCCGTTCCGCCGCGCCGCCGCAATCGCGCGCGGATCGGGCGGCTGGCCGACATGCCAGTCCCCGGTGCCGGCCGAGTCGAGCCTCAGATCGAGCCCCTGCCGCCGCGCGGCGTGGCGCAGCGCCCCCTCGGCCAGAGGGGAGCGACAGATATTGCCGAGACAGATGAAGAGGAGGGAGGGGGAGGGCATCAGTCCTTGCGGGTTGTCGATTTGAGTTTACGGGCCTCTACCAGTTCCAGCATGGCCGAGCGCAGGGCGTCGTAGAGCCCCTTGGGCAGACGGCCATAGGCCCATCGCTGGCCGGGGACGGCAGGAACGATGCCCGGATCATCCCACGACAGGGTGTTGGCCTCGCCAGCGATGATGAAGTTGCGGTCGTCGTCGAGACCCAGATGTTGCTTGACCCTTGCCGGGATTTCGATGGCCGTTGCTTCGTGCCGGGGCACCGAGTGGGTGATGGGGGCCACCAGAACATCGGTCTGGCCCTCCGGCCCGCGCACGATGGCGGTCACGATCACGCAGGGGCGTTCCTTGGCCCCGACGGCATAGCCCTTGTCGCGCTCATGCGACCACAGGAAGTCGTAGCGGATGACAAGACCGACCTGTGGCTGCGGCCTATCCACAGGGTCAGTCGGTCGGGGCGTCCAGCGCCGGGTCTGCCGGGCCGTAATCCGCCGCTTCAAGCGCGCCTGCCCATTCGTCGGGGAGGTTCTCGGTCCGGTACGCCTGCCGCGTATCGCGGGCCTTGAGCCGCTCATACTCCTCGATGTCGATAAGAACCCGCGCCAGTCGCCGGTGTTTGGTGATGAACACCGGCGCCTTGCCCGACTGCTCGATATAGAGCCCGGCCCGCGTCTGGAACTCGGTAGCGGAGACGGAGGGTGTGGGAGTTGAGGCAGACATGTGCGGATATTAGCTATTTTATGGAAATTGGCAAGGATTAGTAAACCGGTGCCGCCAGTGGCGCCGGTGCCACGAAGTCCGACCCGCATCGACTGAAGGGGACCGGGTCGTCAAACCACAGGACGAGCGTACCGTGCTCGAAGAAAAATGGTCCCGAGGTATCCGCCCATCCGCAGACGATCTCGCCGCTGACCGATACGCTCTGTATCTGGACGGGGCCTTCTGCGTGGCGTGCGAGGGCGCTTCGCGCTTCCTCGACAGGGTCCGGCGTCGGGGGCGGGGCAGAACAGCCGGACCCGAAGCCTGTCCCGACGAGGGCACCCATAAACATGAAGCCTCGACGTTTTCTCACCTTCTCCCGAACAACCTCTCCAGATCGGCCAGCTTGAGCTCCACATAGGTGGGCCTTCCGTGGTTGCACTGGCCGCTGTGAGGGGTGGCTTCCATCTGGCGGAGGAGGGCGTTCATCTCGGGGGCTGACAGCACCCGGCCGGCGCGGACGCTGCCGTGGCAGGCCATGGTGCCGCAGACCTCGCCGAGGCGTTCCTTGAGGGCCAGGGCGGCGCCGTGTTCGGAGAGGTCGTCGGCGATGTCGCGCACCAGGCCGGCGGCATCGACGCGGCCGAGCAGGGCGGGGACTTCGCGGACCAGGACGGCGCCGGCGCCAAAGGGTTCGACGACCAGACCCAGTTCGGCAAGTTCCCCGGCGCGGTCGGTGACGCGTTCGGCCTCGGCCGGGTCCAGCTCGACCACCTCGGGCACCAGCAGGGCTTGCCGCGTGACGCCGCCCTCGGCCATCTGGGCCTTCATACGCTCATAGACGAGGCGCTCGTGCGCGGCGTGCTGGTCGACGAGGACCAGGCCGTCGCGGGTCTGGGCGACGATATAGGTGCCGTGCAGCTGGCCCCGGGCGACGCCGAGGGGGAG
>CAXICH010000242.1:0-3462 GCA_964022245.1 uncultured Alphaproteobacteria bacterium | reverse complement strand
GGACGTCCGGCCGGCGATCCGGGCACGTCCGACAGGACTTCGAAGATCGCGGCCCGGGCGGCCGGTTCGTCCAGCATGGGCGCGTGCCCGATACCGGGCACCTCGACATAGTCCATCTTCGGCGCGCGCTTCCGCATCTTCGCCGCTATGTCGGCGCTGAGCAGGTCCGAGGTCTCGCCGCGCACCAGCAGGGTCGGCCGCGCCTTGGCCAGACGCCCGAACATGGGCCAGAGGTTGGGCACCAGCGCCTTGTCACCGCCCGCCCGGATCGGCACCGAGATGTCGGGATCATAGTCGAGCACCGGCGTGCCCTCGGTGCCCTCGCGGAACACGCGCCTGGCAAAGGCCGCCCAGTCGTCGGGCCCATAGTGGGGAAAGGCGACGCCATTGGTCTTTTCGACATAGGCGGCGGCTGCCTCCCACGTCGGGGTGTCGACCGGCTGACCGGTATAGGCGGCGATGCGGGCCAGACCGGCCTTGTCCACCTCGGGGCCGATGTCGTTCAGAATGGCGGCGGCGATCACCTTTGACCTCAGGGCCGAGACCGCCATGGTGATCAGTCCGCCCATGGACGTGCCGAGAAAGACCGCCCGCTCGATGCCCATCTGGGCCAGCAGGGCCAGCACATCCTTGGCATAGGTCGCCGGCTGGTAGGTCATCGGATCAGGCGCCCGGTCCGAGCGTCCGCGCCCGCGCACATCGACCGCCAGCACCCGGCGTCCGCCCTGGGCCAGAAGGGTGGCGATGCCGTGGAAGTCTGCCGAGTTGCGGGTCAGGCCGTGGATGGCGATGACCGGCAGACGCGCCTGACCATCGGCCCCGGCATAGTCGCGGGCATAGAGGTCCAGCCCGTCCTCGGACGTGAAACGGCGCTCGGCATAGGTCCGGGTCTCGGTCATGGTCAGGGCTCCGACGGGCAGGGACGGGGTATTTCACCCCATGTAGAATTTATGCCTCAGATCGCCAGCAGGTCGCGAACGAAATCGTCGAGATTTCCACCGTCGAACAGAAAGCCCGGGATGCCCGCACGGCGCGCGGCCTCCATATCACTGGGTCGGTCGCCGATCATGAAGGCGCGCTTTGGATCGATGCCGTGGTCGGTTATGGCCCGAAGGATCATGCCGGGATTGGGCTTGCGGTCCGGGTGGTCGGGGTGACGCCAGGCCGGATCGACCGCCTCGGCATGGTAGGGACAGGCATAGACCGCCCCGATGCGGGCGCCCCTGGCTGCCAGACGGCGAACGATCAGGTCGTTGAAGGCCTCCATCTGGCCATGGCTGAACATGCCGCGCGCCACACCGGACTGGTTGGTCACGATCACCACCAGATAGCCGAGGGCATTCAGCCGCCGTACGGCCTCCGCTGCGCCGGGCACAAAGGTCAGCTGATCCTCGCGGTGGGGATAGCCGACATCGTCGATGAGGACGCCGTCACGGTCGAGAAATACGGCCGAATGGCCGGCGGACGCCGGTACTGAAATCACGTCTTCTCCCGAATCACGGTCAGGAAGGTGAGCCCGCGAACGGACATTGAGGTCGCCCTGATTAGGGCGCATCGTAAAAAGCCGCAACGCGAAGTGACCGTCCCCCGTTTGGTCAGAAGGGCGCACGCTTGCTATGGCGCGCCACCAGATGCGGGAGCAACCCGCCGCACAGGAAGACCGAGACCCATGAGCATCGCCTTCATCGACCTTCAGGCCCAGCGCCGTCGCCTCGGCGGCAAGATCGAGGCCGCCGTCATGGCCGCCGTGGAAAGCGGCGCCTGGGTCATGGGCCCCCCGGTCCGCCAGTTCGAGGAAGAGCTGGCCGCCTTTGGTCAGGCCAGACAAGCGCTGGGCTGTGCCAACGGCACCGACGCCCTGATCCTGCCACTGATGGCGTGGGGCCTGCGCACGGGCGACGCCGTGTTCGTGCCCAGCTTTACCTTCACCGCCACGGCCGAGGTGGTGCCTTGGCTGGGCTGCACGCCGATCTTCGTCGATGTCGATCCGAAGACGTACAATATGGACCCGCAGAAGCTGGAGGCCGCCGTCGCCGCGGTGAAGGCCGAAGGGAAGCTGACACCGCGCGTGGTCATCGCCGTCGACCTGTTCGGACAGCCCGCCGACTATCCGGCAATCCGGGCCATTTGCGACCGGTACGACATGAAGCTGATCTCGGACTCGGCGCAAGGCTTTGGCTGCACCCTGAACGACGCCCATCCGCTGAAGTGGGCCGACATCACCACCACCAGCTTCTTCCCGGCCAAGCCGCTGGGCTGTTACGGCGATGGGGGGGCGGTGCTGACCGACGATGCCGACCTCGCCGAGGAGATGGATTCCCTGCGCGTGCACGGCAAGGTCGTGGCCAAGGACATGCAGGGGCGGACCTTCGACCATGACCCCAAATATCTGGCCATGCGGATCGGCATGAACTCGCGCCTCGATACCCTCCAGGCGGCCATCCTGATCGAAAAGCTGAAGGTCTTCCCCGAAGAGATCGAATGGCGGAACCGCATCGCCGCCCGCTACAGCGAGCACCTCGCTCCGCACGTCGCAGCCGTGCCGCACGTCATTGAGGGCGGGGTTTCGGTCTGGGCCCAGTACACGATCGAGCATGACGACCGCGCGGGCCTGATCGATCATCTGAAGGGCGAGGGCGTGCCGACCGCTGTCTATTACCCGGTCCCCATGCATATGCAGCCGGCCTATGCCCGCTTCCCGCAAGGGGCCGGGGGCCTGCCGGTGACCGAGCGCCTGAAGGACCGGGTGCTGAGCCTGCCCATGCATGCCGATCTGGACGAGGCCACCCAAGACCGCATCATCGCCGCCGTCGCCAGCTACAAGGGATAGCCACCATGCAGGATCTGAAAATCGGCGTGGCCGGCGCCGGAGTCATGGGCCGTAACCACGCCCGGGTGCTGACCGATATCCGCGATGTGACGCTGACCCACGTCTTCGACCCCGATGCCGTGGTCGCGAAAGGTGTGGCCGAGGCCTATGGCGCCTCGCCCGTGACCAGCGCCGAAGCCTTCGCCGAGGCGGGGCTGGATGCCGCCGTCATCGCCACGCCCAACCGCACCCATGCCGATCTGGGCGTGGCCCTGCTGGAACGCGGCGTGCACGTGCTGGTCGAAAAGCCGATCGCGGCGACCGTCGAGGATGCCCAGCGCCTGATCGATGCGGCGAAAGCCAATGACCGGGTACTGATGGTCGGCCAGGTCGAGCGATTCAACCCGGCGGTCGAGGCGGTCAAGCGCGCCATTGCCGACGAGGACGTCATCTCGATCCAGATCACCCGGGTCGGCCCCTTCCCGCCCCGCATGGGTGAGGTCGGGGTGGTCATCGACCTGGCCGTGCACGACATCGACATCATCCGCCACCTGACCGACAGCGAGATCGTCGAGGTCCAGCCGCAGCTGGCCCGCACCAAGGCCGAGCGTGAGGATACGGCCCTGCTGCAGTTCCGGCTGGCCAACGGCACC
>CAXICH010000241.1:0-3476 GCA_964022245.1 uncultured Alphaproteobacteria bacterium | reverse complement strand
TCGCGGATCCAGCCGCGCTCGTGAAAGGCGGTCAGCTGCTTCTCGCCCAGCCCCTCGATGTCAAAGGCGCGGCGGCTGACGAAATGTTTGAGCCGCTCGACGATCTGGGAGGCGCAGATCAGTCCGCCGGTGCAGCGTCGGCGGGCCTCGCCTTCCTCGCGCACGGCCTCGGAGCCGCAGACGGGACAGTGGGTCGGAAAGGCATAGGGTTCGGTGCCGCCCGGGCGGAGTTCGGGCACGATGCCGACGATCTGGGGGATGACGTCGCCGGCGCGCTGGACGATGACGGTGTCGCCGATCCGGACGTCCTTGCGGGCGATCTCGTCCTCATTGTGCAGGGTGGCGTTGGAGACCACCACGCCGCCGACTGTGACGGGGGTCAGGCGCGCAACCGGGGTCAGGGAGCCTGTGCGGCCGACCTGGATGTCGATGGCGTTGACGATAGTGCGGGCCTGTTCGGCGGCGAATTTGTGGGCGATGGCCCAGCGCGGACTGCGGGCGATGAAGCCGAGGCGCTTCTGCCAGTCCAGGCGGTCGACCTTGTAGACGACGCCGTCGATGTCATAGCCGAGTCGGGCACGGTCGGTTTCGAGGCTGCGGTAGACTGCGATCAGGTCGGCGGTATCCCCGACCACGCGGCGGCGGTCGTTGACCGGAAAACCCCAGCTGGCCAGCCGGTCGATCGCGCCGCTCTGGGTCTCGGCAAAGTCGTCCGAAAACTCGCCCCAGCCATAGGCGAAGAAGCGCAACGGACGCTTGGCCGTGATGGCCGGGTCCTTCTGGCGCAGCGAGCCGGCGGCGAAATTGCGGGGGTTGGCATAGGTGCGGCGGCCCCCGGCCTCGGCCTCGGCGTTGAAGGCGAGGAAGGCGTCGGTGGGCGTATATACCTCGCCCCGCACCTCGATCACGTCAGGCCAGCCGCTGCCGGACAGCTGTCCGGGAATGTCGGCAAGGGTGCGCAGATTGGCGGTGACGTCCTCGCCCTCGCGGCCGTCACCGCGGGTTGCTCCGACGACGAGCTTGCCTTTTTCGTAGCGGAGATTGGCGGACAGGCCGTCGATCTTGGGCTCGGCGATGAAGGCCATGGGCGTGTCGGGCTCAAGGGCGAGGAAGCGACGGACCCGGGCGACAAAGTCAGCGATGTCACCCTCGTCAAAGGCATTGTCCAGGGACAGCATGGGCACGCCGTGGCGGACCGGCGCAAAGGTGCCGGACGGGGCCGCACCCACCCGGGCCGAGGGGGTGTCTCCGGTGCTGAGCTCCGGGAAACGGGCCTCGATCGCCAGCGCGCGGTGCTTGAGCGCGTCATAGTCAGCGTCGGAGACCTCGGGCGCGTCGTCGTTGAAATAGAGGGCGTCATGCCGGGCCAGCTCGGCCGACAGCTGGTCCAGCTCAATCCGGGCCTGATCGAGGGTCAGGGTCTCGACGTCGGGGGCGGTGAGGGAGGGCGCGTCGGTCATGGTCAGGTCCGGGAATCTGGTCGCCCCTGTCTAGCATCGTCGGCGCGGCTTCCCAGCGCCGATGACAGGAAGTTAATCTGACGGGGTGAGCGGCGAGGTCTAGAGTCGCGCCGAGTGTTGCCCGGAGGTTCCATGCGCCGTCTGTCGAAATCCGCGTCTGCCGTTATGGCCCTGATCGCCGTCGGGGCCCTGTCGGCCTGTGTACCCGGCACGACCGAGACGGCGGCAACGCCCGAGCCGGTCGAGTCGTCCCAGCTGTGGGCCGATCTGGTGACGCTGTCGGCGGACGATATGGAAGGGCGCGGGGCGGGCACGCCGGGCGGCGAGCGGGCGCGCAACTACATCGTCTCGCGCTTCGAGCAGATCGGCATTGCGGCCCCGCCCATGGGGCGTCTGCAGCCCTTCGCCGCCGAGGGGCGGTCGCATGAGGGGCGCAGGACCTTCAATGGCGTCAATGTCCTGGGTCTGATCCCCGGCACCCGGGTAGGCAATCGCTATATCGTCGTGACCGCCCACTATGACCACGTCGGCATGTATGGCGGGGAGATCTATAACGGGGCCGACGACAATGCCTCGGGCGTGGCGACCATGCTGGCGCTGGCGGAATATCTGAAGGCCAATCCGCCGGAGCACAGCGTGCTGTTCGTCGCCTTCGACGGCGAGGAGCGCGGCCTGCTGGGCGCGAAGCATTTCGTCGAGGCGCCGCCGTTTCCGCTGGAGTCGATCGCCCTCAATCTGAATTTCGATATGACGGCGCGGGCCGAGACCGATGGTTTTCTGTGGGTGACGGGGACCTATCAGAACCCGACCCTGCGGCCATTGCTGGAGGGAATCGGCCCGATCGGACCGGTCTCGCTGGCGTTCGGCAAGGACACGCCGCAGGACACGGGGGCCGACAACTGGGTCAGCGCTTCGGACCATGGGGCCTTCCACGCGGCGGGGGTGCCGTTCCTGTATCTGGGCGTCGACTTCCACCCCGATTATCACAAGCCCAGCGACGACGCCGAGCGGATCACGCCGCAGGTGTTCCGCAGTGCCACCGATCTGTCGATCCAGTCCTTCCGGGCGCTGGACACCGGCATGAGCCGCTGACACACAGGAGAGCAGGCCGATGATGTTTCGACGGATCGCCCTCGCGGGCTGTGGAGTGGCGGCGCTGATGCTGGCGGGCTGTGAGCCACCGCTGGAGCCTGCGGATGCCCCGGCCGCCAACGGGTCGATCGACACGGGCAATCTGCCCGAAGGGTTCTCGAATGACCTCGCGGATGATGTGTCGGGATTCTACATGCCGACCATCGAAGTGCGTCGGGACGACTGGCGACTGGATCATGTCTTCATGGGCCAGATGCAGGACTTTGCCGCCTGGGAAGGCGGCACGCGAGAGGGCCAGTTCGCGCCGGTGATGCTGGAGTTCGTCGATGAGTCGAGCCCGACGGTCCAGACCGAGAATGGGGAAATCCACACCGGCCGGGTGCGGGTGCTGCCGCGCTTCTACAGCGTCGAGAACGGCATGCTGCGTTTCGTCGGGGTGTCCGAGGAACTGGGGATCGTGCAGCTGGATGCGCAGCTGAACGACGAGGCCCTCGCCACCGCGCGGCGTAATCTGGGCAATGAAGGCGCCGTGCTGAACGGCACGCTCAGTCTTGGCGATGGACCGCCGCAGGCGGTGGGCTTTCGCTGGTGGGCGGGGGACTGACGTCACCCCGCCCGGTCGCGGTGTCGCGGCTTAGCTGACCGTCGCCTTGACGATCTTGCCCGGCGCGCGCGGCGGCTCACCCTTGGGCAGGGCGTCGACGTGTTCCATGCCCGACTCGACCACGCCCCAGACGGTGTACTGGCGGTCGAGGAAGGTGGCGTCGTCGAGGCAAATGAAGAACTGGCTGTTGGCGCTGTTCGGGTCGTTGGTGCGAGCCATCGAACAGACGCCGCGCACGTGCGGCTCGGCCGAGAACTCGGCCTTCAGGTTCGGCTTTTTCGACCCCGAGGTGCCGGTGCCGGTCGGATCGCCGCCCTGGG
>CAXICH010000240.1:0-3493 GCA_964022245.1 uncultured Alphaproteobacteria bacterium | reverse complement strand
CGCGAAAGCAGGGCGCATACGGTTCCGGGCCCCCGGCCCACGCGCCGCCCGCCTCCCCATCACCTCTGCCCCAAGGGCGAGAGGGGCTTTTGCATGGGCGCTCCCGTCGCGGAACTGCGTCACGTCAGACTCCGTCAGAAGCCTTGCCCCGTCGCCGGGCCTAGGGTTCCGCCCACATCTGGAGGGATTCCCATGCTTGCTCGCCTTGTCATCGCCACCGCCGTCGGCCTCGTCCTTGTCGCGTCCGCCACGGCTGCCTCGGCCCAGACCCGCATCGCCGTCGGCGAGCGGTCGGGCGCGACGCTCAACGCCCAGTCCCCGAAGCTGAATGACGGCAGCTATTACGGTTGCTGGGTTGTCGAGCCGGGCTCCGGTCCGATCACGATCGACATGATGACCAGCTTCTTCGATGCCTTCCTGGTCGTGGGAACCGGAACGGACTGTGGCGAGTCCATGGTTCCGCTCGCGGCCGACGATGACAGCGGTAACAACACCAATGCACAGATCAGCGGCACCTTCACCGAGCCGCGTCTGCTGATCCGTGCCAACGCCTTCAACGCCGGTGAGGAAGGCAACTACTGGATCGAGGTCAAGGCGGGGCTCCCCGAGGTCGAGGAGCGCCTCGGCAGCATGGACGCCTTGCCCGAAGTGGTCAGCGAATGGAGCACCGACGGCTATGTCTGCGCAGGCGCCTATCGCGCCATGGGGGACCTGGCCCGCAACGTGGGACGCTACGGCAATGTCGGCACCATCGACTATGCTGCCCGCGACCGTCAGGTGACCGGTCAGATGGCCCCCAATGAACGTGCCGCCATCGATTTCACCTCCAGCAATTTCGTGCTGATCGCGCTGGGCGGCTTCATCGACGACAAGCCGCAGCAGGTCTCGGAATACCTGACCACCCTCGCGAACTGCGACCGGGCCAACGGCTTCACCCCGGTGACGCGGTTCCGCTAAGCCTCTGCAATCGTTCACCGGGGCATAACCCCGGACCGGAGCTCATGACATGTCCCTGAAAACTCTGATGCGCACGGGTGCCGCGGCTATGGGGGCGCTGGTGGCGGCGCTGGTGGCCTCGACCACGGCCTCGGCCCAGACCGCCATTCGCGTCGGTACGCCTGTCAATGGCACGCTCAGTGCCAGCGATCGCGTGATGGAGGTCGATGGCAGCAATTATGACTGCTACATCCTGTCCACCCGGTCGGGGCAGTCCTACACCATTGATCTGACGTCCAATGACTTCGACACCTTCATCGGCATGGGGTCGGGCCGGGCTTGCCAGCCGCCGGTCGAACAAACCAATGACGACATCAGCGAGGACAACGTCAATTCGCGCCTGACCTTCACCTCCTCGGGCGGCGACTATTTCATCCTCGCCAACAGCTATGCCGAGGGCGAAACCGGCGCCTATCGCCTGATCGTGTCCGAAGGGGCGTCTGAAGCCGCTCCTGCTGGCGAGCGAGTGGCCCTGACCCGTCCCACTGAGCCCCGGGCGCGGTATGAGTTCGACTCCGTCTGCGCGGCGATGAACACCTATGTCCTGGCCACCTCGGATGAGGCGGATGAGGATGTCTTCCTCGAGATGGCCCACCAGAACGCGGTCCTGGTTGAGAATGCCAAGGCCTCGGGTGCGGCACTCGGCATCGACGAGGAGGCCGTCATGCAGCAGATCACCGGCACCCTTACGAACCTCGTGTCGTCTTCGGACTGGCAAGACGAAATTCAACCGGGGCCCATCAGTGAGGCCTGTATCGCGGCGATCATCGGCTAGGTGGACGGCAATAGCCCGGGCACGAAGTCGCGATAGCGGCCGGCGGTCACCCCGTCGGTCGCCCGCGCAATGTCCGGCGCAAAATAGTGGTCGGACGCATATTCCGGCGCCGCCTCGCGCACGATGGCCCAGGCCCGCTCCAGCGCCGCTGAGGATGTGAGCGGGCGGTGGAAGTCCAGCCCCTGCGCCCCGGCCAGCAGCTCGATCCCGACCACGGTTGCCGTGTTCTGTGCCATGTCCAGCAGACGCCGCGCCCCATGCGTCGCCATCGACACATGGTCCTCCTGATTGGCGCTGGTCGGCACCGTATCGACACTGGCCGGGTGGGCGACCATCCGGTTCTCGGCGACCAGCGCCGCCGCCGTCACCTGGGCGATCATGAAGCCCGAGTTCAGCCCCGATTCCCGCACCAGAAAGGCGGGCAGGCCGCTCATCTTCGGGTCGACCAGGATAGAGGTCCGCCGCTCGGACAGATTGCCGATCTCGCACAGCGCCATGGCCAGCTGGTCGGCGGCAAAGGCCACCGGCTCGGCGTGGAAGTTTCCGCCCGAGATGACATCCCCCTCCTCGACGAACACCAGCGGGTTGTCGGTTACCGCATTGGCCTCGCGCTCCAGCACCGTTGCCGAGGACCGCATCAGGTCGAGGATCGCCCCCATCACCTGCGGCTGGCAGCGCAGCGAATAGGGGTCCTGGACCTTGGAGCAATCCGTCCGGTGGCTGTCGCGGATCGCCGACCCCGCCATCAGGTCGCGCAGCGTCTCGGCCACGGCGATCTGCCCCGGCTGACCGCGCAGGGCATGGATACGGGCATCGAACGGCGCATCCGAACCCTTCAGCGCGTCGACCGACATGGCCCCGGCCACCAGCGCCGCGGCAAAGGCATCCTCGGTGGCAAACAGGCCGGTCAGCGCCAGCGCCGTCGAACACTGGGTCCCGTTCAGCAGGGCCAGCCCTTCCTTGGGCCCCAGGGTCAGGGGCGCCAGACCCGCCGTCGCCAGTGCCTCGGTCGCCGCCATGCGCTTGCCCTTCACCCGGGCCTCGCCGACGCCCAGCAACAGGCAGCTCATATGGGCCAGCGGCGCCAGATCCCCCGACGCCCCGACCGATCCCTTGGACGGGACGCAGGGCAGCACCTCGGCCTCCAGCAGGGCGATCAGCATCTCCAGCGTTTCGCGCCGGATGCCCGAGGCCCCGCGCGACAGGCTGGCGACCTTCAGCACCATCATCAGCCGCACGACCCTGTCGTCCAGATCGGGGCCCACCCCACAGGCATGGCTCAGCACCAGATTGCGCTGCAGCGTCTCCAGATCCTCCGGCTTGATCGAGGTATTGGCCAGCAGGCCAAAGCCGGTATTCACGCCATAGACCGTGCGCCCCTCTGCGACGATGGCGGCGACCGTGGCCGCGCCCCGGTCAACGGCGTCCCATGCGGCATCGGCCAGCGACAGCTTCACAGGGCCGTCCAGCACGGCCCGCAGGTGCGCGAGGGTGAGGGGGGCATGTCCGAGGGGGATCGACGTCATGCTCGACCCTCCAGCGACGGCAGGTTCAGGCCCTGCTCGCGGGCGGCGTCCCTGGCGATATCATACCCCGCATCGGCATGGCGCATCACGCCCGTGGCCGGGTCGTTCCACAGAACCCGCTCCAGCCGTTTCGCCGCCTCCGGCGTGCCGTCGGCGACGATCACCACGCCCGAATGCTGGGAATAGCCCATGCCGA
>CAXICH010000239.1:0-3545 GCA_964022245.1 uncultured Alphaproteobacteria bacterium | reverse complement strand
CCGTCGGGCGACACCATGTCGATCTATGACGCGGCCATGCGCTACCAGTCCGAGGGCCGGCCGCTGGTGGTGTTCGCCGGCAAGGAATACGGCACGGGCAGTTCGCGCGACTGGGCGGCCAAGGGCACGCGCCTGCTGGGCGTTCGCGCCGTCATCGCCGAAAGCTATGAGCGGATCCACCGCTCGAACCTGATCGGCATGGGCGTGGTGCCGCTGCAGTTCAAACAGGACGGCTGGACCCGTCTGGGCCTAACCGGCGAGGAGATCGTCACCATTCGTGGCTTGTCGGACGCCAATGTCGGCAAGCTGAAGCCGCGTCAGGATCTATGGGTCGAACTGTTCCGCGCTGCCGACGGCAAGATGGCCCGCTTCCCGGTCCGCTGCCGCATCGATAACGCCACCGAGCTGGACTACTTCCGCGCCGGGGGCGTCATGCCCTACGTCCTGCGGAACCTCGCCCGCGACTGATCGCTCTTGGCGCACGTTGATGGAATGAGGGGGTGCGGCCTGCCGCGCCCCCTTTTTTCGCGCCGCGATCCCCGCCAGGGTATCGTCATCGGGAGGTGAGCCACATGCAGACAATCATTCGCGGGTTCAGCAATCTGTTTCAGTTCAGCGGTCGGGATACCCCGTCGCAGTTCTGGCCCTACGCCGGCCTCATCCTCATCGTGAGTTTCGCCCTGATGGGGACAGGCGTGGCGCTGGCCATGCAGCCGATCTTTGAGGAGGTGGCCCGTGCGGCGCAGGAGAACCCCGAGTCCGTCAGGATCGAGAGTTCCCCGACCAGCTATTCGGTCCAGATCAGCCCCGACTCCGGATTCATGCCTGACTTTTCCCCCTTCTTCCTGACCCTGGGAATCGGAGTCGCCTTGGTCGCGACACTTCTGGCGGCGGCGGTCAGCCGCAGGCTCCATGATCGCGGCATCACGGGCTTCATCGGCCTCATCCCGCTGATCTTCCTGACTGCGGGCTTGTTTGGCATGCAGCGGCTGATGGCATCGTTCGATTCGCCCGACCTGGATGAGGGCCTGTTCCTGCTGCTGTTCGCCAACAACGTGCTGTACCTGGCCTCGCTGGCCGGGCTGATCATACTGTTGATCCTGCCGGGCCAGCCAAAGGCAAATCGCTACGGCCCTGCCGGGGCGGTCTAGTCCGGCGTCGCGTTGTGCGGACCCGGACGACGGGGGTTGCGAGAGAAGGCGGCGTCGCACAGGGCGCGACCGAAGGCCTCGGCGACGATCATCTGGCGGTCGCCGAAGATGCCCGCCACACGCCCCCCGGCATCGACCTCGACGTCAAGCGGATAGCGACCGACGACGGTGCCCGAGCGCGGGTCGACCAGTTCGGCGATCCCTCGCGCCCGATGGGTGCCGTGCCCCCGTACGGCCATGCTGACGCGGCCCTCACGGTCGAGGTCCTCGATATGCAGATGCAGGTCGAGCGGCCAGGTGCCATAGGCGCAGGTCCGCATCTCCTCGCCGACCTCCTCAATGAAGGTATCGCCGACGTCGTCCTCGGCCTCCAGCCAGCCCGTGGACAGATAGATGGTGCCGATCGAGGCCGTCTCGGCCAGACCGGGCGGCAGGTCGAGCGGCGGGCCACCTTCGATGACGGGAGCGCAGGCAGCAGCGGTCGACAGGGCCAGAAGGGCGGCGGCGACAAGCAGGGGGCGTTTCATGTCCGGGATCGGGGCTATGTGGATATCCTGATCCGCCTCATGCGCCGACTTTTCGACGATCCCTAGTGTATTTTCAGCAATGAACCGGGCGGATTTCGCCGCCGCGCGATCCGCCTGCAGGCGACAGGGTCAGTCCGTTTCGCAGACGACCCTGCTGAAGAAATATCGGTCATCGACGTAGGCCCGGTTGTACGACACGACCCTCCCGAAGCGGTCCGAAAGCGCCTGGCTGCAGATCGCGGTAACGCGGGGGCCATTGTTGCCGGAGGTGTCGCTCGAGACCGGCCAGATGTCATTGCCGACCGTGGCCACATCGAGCTCCAGCACCACAATCTGGCGGCGCGCGCTCTGCTCGACCGCGTCGAGGCGGAGCAGGATCGTGCTGTGGGCCTGACTGGAGGGATCGACGTCGGGTGCCCGGATGCCCGGCTGTTGCGTGGGCTGGGTGGTTGGCGCCCGGACCTGGGCGAGAACGGGCGACGCTGCCAGCAGGCCGACGGCAACAAGCGAGAGCGGCAGAAGTGCGGAGCGGACCATCTGGACCTCCTGGGTGGGCGATCCCCGATTCTAGCACGCAGCCTGCTACTGACCAAACACGGGTTTGCGAACGAGGGGTGCCGGTGGGAACACCTGTCAGTCCAGCCTGAGCACGTCGGCCAGCAGCCGGGCTTCGGCGGCGCGACTGGAGCCGGTGCGCCAGGCGACTACAATCTCGCGACGGGGCGCGTCGGCGCTGATCGGGCGCACCACGACGCCCGGGTCGTCGGCCAGACCGGCGCGCACGGCCATCTCCGGCAAGAAGCTGACCCCCAGTCCGGACGAGACCATCTGCACCAGGGTGTGCAGGGACGTCGCAGCGAAGACGTCCTCCCCCCGCGGGGCCTCGATATCAAAGGCGGCCAGCGCCTGGTCTCTCAGACAGTGACCGTCCTCCAGAAGGATCAGGTCATCGGCGCTGAGCGACCCCGGCGGAATCGGGCCGGTGCCGGCCAGCCGGTGACCGATCGGGGCGGCGGCGAGAATCTCGTCATCGCCGATCCGCGCATGATCGATGCCGGGCGCGCTGTACGGCAGGGCAATGACGGCAGCATCCAGCTGTCCGGCCTTCAGGCCGGCGACCAGCCGCGGGGTCAGGTCCTCGCGGATGAACAGGCGCAGGGCCGGATAGGCGACCTTCAGCCCTGGCAGCTTGGCCGGCAGCAGGAAGGGGGCCACCGTCGGGATCACCCCCAGCCGGAATCGGCCCGACAGGGGCTTGCCCGCATTGCGCGCGGCCTCCACCAGATCCTCGGTCCGGGCCAGGACGTCCTCGGCCCGGCGGACGGCTTCGGAGCCGACAGCGGTCAGCTGGACCCGACCCCGGGTCCGTTCGACGACGGCCGCGCCCAGAATTCGTTCCAGTTCCTGAACCCCCGAGCTCAGCGCCGGCTGGCTGACATGGGCGGCCTCGGCCGCACGGCTGAACGAGCCGTGCTCGGCGAGCAGTTTCAGATATTGAAGCTGGCGCAGGGTGGGCAGCATGCGGAACACTCCGGGCGAACGGGGCCGTCAGCATACCGCTTCGCATAAGCGAAATCTATTCGCGGATGCGAAAGGATTGATTTGACTTCCGCGACCGCAGCCCCCAAATCAAGGAAATGCGGTCGGCTCCCCCCGGCCCTTCACAATCTATCATTCCAGACCAAGGAGAGTCCCATGCTCGGCGTCGGACAAAAACTGCCTGATTTCAAGATCATCGGCGTGAAGCCCGGCTTCAACAGCCACGAGGAAAACGGCGTCTCGGCGTTTGAGCCGGTCACCGAGACCAGCTTCGAAGGCAAGTGGAAGGTCATCTTCTTCTATCCGAAGGACTTCACCTTCGTCTGCC
>CAXICH010000238.1:0-3578 GCA_964022245.1 uncultured Alphaproteobacteria bacterium | reverse complement strand
CCGATCAAGGGCAAGCAACTGACCAACGTCCGCGCCTCGGGCAAGGACGAGGCCGTGCGCCTGACGCCCCCGCGCGTCATGTCGCTGGAACAGGCCATCGCCTATATCGACGAGGACGAACTGGTCGAGGTGACGCCCAAGTCGATCCGCCTGCGCAAGCAGACGCTGAACCCCAGCTTCCGCAAGAAGCGCGTCCGTCCCGAATAGGGCGGGCCATCAACCGGACATGAAAAAAAGGGCGGCCCCGCAAGGAGCCGCCCTTTCTCATTTCAGTCCGTCAGCCGTATCAGGCGCGGCGCTTCACCAGTCCCAGCAGGAACAGCAGGATGATGGCGCCGATAGTGGCGACGATCGTCGAGCCGATCCAGCCGCCCCAGGAAAAGCCCAGAGCGTTGGCCAGGAAACCACCGATCACGGCACCGACGATGCCGACGATGAGGTTGGTGAGCAGACCGTGGCTGCGGCCCATGATCTGTTCAGCCAGCCAGCCGGCGATGATACCGACGATAATCCAGAAAATGATGTTCATCTGTGCTTCCTTCCATTGAATACCCAAGCTGAAGTGTAAATGCGCGCCGCCGCCCCGGGTTGCATGGTGGACGGCTTTCCGCCGCAATCGCACAACGCCGTCATTCCCTCGTGACGCGATACCGGCATGAGGTTTGCCGCGTGGAGGGCGAGCCGTTCCGTTTCGGGACAGGTCGCAACACGGGGAAACTGGCCATGGCCACTGACATCGATCTTCACCTCGGGCGCCGTCTGCGCCGCCGCCGCCGCCTTCTGGGCCTGACGCAGCAACAGCTGGCCACCCAGGTCGGCATCCGCTTCCAGCAAATCCAGAAATATGAGTGCGGCGCCAACCGCATCTCGGCCGCCCGCCTGTGGCAGCTGTCCGAGGCCCTGGAAACGCCCGTCAGCTATTTCTATGACGGCCTGACCGAAGCGCTCGAGCGCAGCGAAACGGCCGGTGGGGCCGGGGGTGAGATGTTTTCGCGCAAGGAAACCCTCGACCTGATCCAGGCCTATTACCAGCTCGGCGAGCGTCCGCGCCGGCGCCTGCTGGATCTGGCCAAGTCCCTGCACACCGAGGGTGACGCCGTAGCCTAGAGCCTGGTCGCTTGAGACAGAACCCCGGCAGGGTTCTGGTGAAAGCGTGAATCATGCTCTCGCAGAATGCGGGTGACGACGGGCGGCGGCGTCTGTATGCCGCCCACCCATGACTGCACATGAAGCCTTCGCCCTCGAGCTTGCCCGCGTCGCCGCAGGCGTGACCCTGCCGCTGTTCCGGACCGGAGCCGTGGCCGAGGACAAGGGCGAACCGGGCGCCTTCGACCCGGTGACCGAGGCTGATCGCGGCGCCGAAGCGGCCATGCGCCGCCTGATCGAGACCACCTATCCCGACCACGGCGTGGTCGGCGAGGAATATGGTGCGGACCGCCCGGACGCCGAGTACGTCTGGGTTCTGGATCCGGTCGATGGCACGCGCGCCTTTGTCGCCGGCCTGCCGCTGTGGACCACGCTGATCGGCCTGACGCATCAGGGCCGCCCGGTCGTAGGGGCCGTGGCCCAGCCGTATCTGGACGAGGTCTTTCTCGGTGGCCCGTCGGGCGCCCGCTGCGTCGCCCGCGGAGCAGACACACCGATCGCCACCCGCGCCTGCCCCAGGCTCAACGACGCCGTCATCTCGACCACCGACCCGGACATTTTCACCGGCGCCGAGCTGGGCGCCTGGCGACAGGTGCGCGCCACGGCCCGCCTCGCCCGTCTGGGGTGCGACGCCTATGCCTATGCCATGCTGGCCTCGGGCCATATCGATCTGGTCGCCGAGACCGCGCTCAAGCCCTGGGACTGGACGGCGCTGGTCGCGCTGGTCGAAGCCGCAGGCGGGAAGGTCACCGATTGGTTGGGGCACACTCCGCATGACGACGGGCGCATTCTGGCGGTGGGCGACGCCGCCCTGACCGAGCAGGCCCTGCTGACCCTGCGCCGCGCGGTCAGCTAGACCGGTTCAGCCTGCGAGGTCAGGGCCTTTCGGGCCAGCCGCGCCCGCCGCCATGCCGCCCACAGGAAGACGGCGGCTCCCAGCCAGATGAAGCCGAACGACACGCCGCGCAGCCAGGTGAATTCCTCGCCCTGGCTGACCCCGATGACGAAGCTGATGGTCGGGGCGACGAACTGCAGAAAGCCGATGGTGGTCAGGGGCAAACGCCGCGCCGCCCAGGAGAACAGCACCAGCGGTCCGACCGTGACCGGCCCGGCCAGGGCCAGCCAGAAGGCCGCATTCGGACTGTCGAAGAACACCCCGGCCCCCTGGCTGTGCAGCCAGATCAGCCAGGCCAGACCGAATGGCGCCATGATCAGGCATTCGACGAAGAGGCCCGCCTGGGCATCGGCGCGCACACGTTTCCGGATCACGCCGTAGGCCGCGAACGATACCGCCAATGTCAGGGAGATGATCGGCAGCCGCCCGAGCGCCACGGCCTGCAGGGCCACGCCCGCCGCCGCCAGCGCAATGGCGACAAGGCCGGCGCGGCTGATCCGCTCGCGAAACAGCCAGGCGCCCAGGGCCATGTTGAACAGCGGGTTCAGATAGTAGCCGAGGCTGGTCTCCAGCGTGTGGCCATTGTTGACCGCCCAGACGAACAGCGCCCAGTTCAGGGCGATCAGTCCGGTCGACAGCATCAGCCAGCCCAGCGTCCGGCGATCAGCAAAGGCGGCCTTCACCTGATCCGACTGGCGCGCCCACAGGACCAGCACCGCGGCCCACACAAGCCCCCAGACTGCCCGGTGACCCATGATCTCGAAGGCATCCGCCCCCGCGGCGCCCATCGGCTGATAGATGAGCGGCGACAGGCCCCACAGCACATAGCAACCCAGCCCGGCCAGCAGGGCGGCGCGGGCGTCAGGCGTGGCGGTCGTCACTTCAGACCGTCAGCGTGCGATAGCCGCCCGCAGGCTTGATCATGCCGGTCTCGTCGAGCAGCTGGGCAATCTGCACGGCATTCAGCGCCGCGCCCTTGCGCAGGTTGTCGGAGACCACCCACAGGTTCAGGCCATGCTCAACCGTCGGGTCCTTGCGGATGCGGCTGACGAAGACGGCGAACTCGCCTGCGGCGTCAATCGGCGTGACGTAGCCATCGGCCTCGGCCTTGTCGACGACCAGCACCCCGGGGGCCTCACGCAGGATTTCCCGCGCTTCGTCCGGCGAGATCGGGCGCTCGAATTCGACTGTTACCGCCTCGGAGTGGCCGACGAACACCGGCACCCGCACGCAGGTGACCGTCAGCTTGATGTCCGGGTCCAGGATCTTGTGGGTCTCGGCCCACATCTTGGCCTCTTCCTCGGTATAGCCGTCGTCACGGAAGGCCCCGATCATCGGGATCAGATTGAAGGCGATCTGTTTGGGGAAATGCTTCGGCCGGGCGTCACCGAGGCCATAGATGGCCTTGGTCTGGGTCCACAGCTCGTCCATGCCGACCTTGCCGGCGCCGGACACCGATTGATAGGTCGAGACCACCGCCCGTTTGATCTTCGCAGCGTCGTGCAGGGGCTTCAGCGCCACCACCAGCTGGGCGGTC
>CAXICH010000237.1:0-3583 GCA_964022245.1 uncultured Alphaproteobacteria bacterium | reverse complement strand
GCGCCGGTCATGAACAGATTGTCCGAGCCGATCAGCGTGTCGCCGCGATCGGCGGGCGTGCCACGGTTGAAGGTGCAGTGCTCGCGGATGGTGTTGCGCTCACCAATGGTGAGGGTGACGCGCTCTCCCTTGTACCCGCCGTGCTGGGGGTCGCCGCCGATCACGGTAAAGGGATGGATGATCGTGCCTGCTCCGACCGTCGTGTCGCGTGGAATGACCACATGGCTGACCAGTCGGACGCCGTCTGCCAGGGTGACGCCGGGCCCGACCGTGCACCACGGGCCGATCTCGACGTCCGCACCCAGTTCGGCGCCGGAATCGACGATCGCGGTGGGATGAATGGTCATCAGCGGATCGGCTGTTCGACGGTAGAGGCCATGGCGGCGAAATCGGCCTCGGCGGCCAGCTTGCCGTCAATGAAGGTCTCGCCCCGGAATTTGAAGATGTCACCGCGCTGCCGGGTGACGACCACCTTCATCTGCAGCTGATCGCCCGGGCGGGCCGGCTTGCGGAACCGGACCCCGTCGATCGACATGAACAGGATGACCTTGCCTTCGACCGAGACGTCGAGGGACTTGGACATCAGCAGGGCGCCGGTCTGGGCCATGGCCTCAACGATCATCACGCCGGGCATGACCGGGTCGATGGGGAAGTGGCCGGGGAAATACGGCTCGTTGTGGGTCACGTTCTTGATGCCCGTGATCGAGGTCCCAGAGACGAAATCCTCGGCCCGGTCGATCAACAGGAAGGGATAGCGATGCGGTAGCCGTCGCATCACCTCGGCATAGTCAATCCGGTCGTCGGTCATCTCAGCTCTTGGGCTCGCCTCTGCTCTTGCCTGCCTGTTTGGCCAACCAGATGGCTTCGCGCAAGGATTGACGCAGCGGTTTGGCCGGATAGCCCGACCAGGTCTCGCCCGGCGGGATGTCGGCCAGGACACCGGCGCCCGCCGCGACGCGGGCCCCCTCGCCGATCGTGAGGGGGTCGCCTATGCCCGCCCGCCCCCCGAACATGACGTTGTCACCGACCGTCACAGAGCCCTAGATACCCGCGTGCGCGGCCAGAAGGCCGTTGCGGCCAATGACGACGTTGTGGCCGATCTGGACCTGGTTATCGATCTTGGAGTTCTCACCGATGACAGTGTCATTATAGGCGCCGCGGTCGATGCAGGTGTTGGCACCCACCGTCACTCCATCCTGAAGGATGACCCGCCCCAACTGCGGGATGTCGACCGGCCCGGACCTCGAGGGAGCCGCGCCGAAGCCTGCCTCGCCAATGCGGGCGCCGGCCAGGATCCGGACCCGATCACCGATCAGGGCATGGGACAGGCTGACCAGCGCGCCAATCTGGCAGTTGCGACCGATCTGGACCCCCGGCCCGATCACGGTATTGGCCCCGATACGCGTTCCCCGGCCAATGCTGACGCCCTGGCCGAGGACGACGCCCGGCTCGACAATCACGCTGTCGTCCTCAAGCCACGCGGGGGGCGAAGCGGTCGCATCGATCACATGCGGTCGCTGCAACAGGTCGGCGGCGCGGGCCCACGCCGCCTGGACTTCGGTCGAGATGATCACCGCGGCCGAGGCCGGCGCGTGGTCGACCGAGGCTTCGGACACGATGACGGCCCCGGCGCGGGTCTGCGCCAGAGCCGTCTTCATGCGACGATCAGACAGAAAGGTCAGATCCCCGGAGTCTGCACGCGCCAGCGGGGCAACCCCCGAAATGACACGCTCGCCTCCGCGAACGACCTGGCCCCCGATGGCGGCAGCCAGGTCATCGACCGTCCGTTCGGGGAGGGTCTGAAAGAAGCGGGTGTCCGGCATCCCTCCCCCGATACGCCTATTGGGCCGGTTGCTGAACCGGCACCGGCATGCGGTTGAACGACAGCGACGGCAGCTGGGTGTTCAGGCGCTGGATCACCATGTCTGTAATGTCCATCTGCGGATTGGACTCATAGACCGCCTCACCGCTGATCAGGATGCCACAGCCGCGCTCCTGATAGACCGCGACCAGGATGGGGTCGACGGCCCGGGCAATCGCGGTGCGCTGCTGGCTGAGCGTGTACTCCAGCTCCTGCGAGCGGGTCTGTTCCAGTTGCTCGGCCTCGGCGATGCGTTGCTGCACCGCCTGGCTGCGCTGGGCGAACTCGTCTTGCGGGATGGTGCCCCGGCCCTGCTGCAGCGCCTGAATCTCGGCGCTGATCGACTGGCCATAGGGCGCCAGTTCATTGACGACCTCGTCGGTCAGGCGGCGCATGCCCTGCTGGACGGATTGGCCGACCGTGGATTGAACCATCAGGCGGGAATTGTTGTAGACGCACAGACCCGGGATGACCGGGCCAGGGTTTTGCGGACCGGCAGCCTGGGCCAGAACGGGCGTAGCCGTCAGGGTGGCCAGGGCAACGGCGGCGATTGCAAACAACTTCATGGTCATACTCACATGGCGGCGTCGGAGGTGACGCCCTTTTAGAACTGGGTGGAGGTCGAGAAGCGGAAGCCCTCGGTCTTGTCGTAATCTTCGCTGGAGAAGATCTTGGAGATGTCGAAGCGGATCGGTCCCACCGGGGCCCTCCAGTGGATGCTGATGCCGGCGGACCCCCGGATCGACAGATCGTCGACGATGCGCGTGTTGCGCAGGCCGGTCGTGGTGTCAAACAGGTAGCGGTCGTCCAGAACGCCGACGGTACCGACATCGGTGAACAGCGATGTCCGGATGCCATACTCTTCCGGCAGGCCGTTAGGCACCGTCAGTTCCAGCGTTCCGATGACATAGAAATTGCCGCCGAGGGCGTCGGTGGTCAGGGTATCACGCGGGCCGAGACCGGCCGTCTCGAAGCCCCGGAAGCTGTTACCACCCTTGAAGAAGCGGTCGTTGATCCGGACCGGATCGCCGCCCCAGCCCGACACATAGCCGGTCTGGAACTGGGCCGTGACCACCCACTCGGGACGGATGCCCCAGAAGGCCGAGGCTTCGGCTTCGGTGCGGATGTAGTTCACGTCACCGCCGAGGCCGGCGATGTCCTGACGGATCGTGCCCGCCCAGCCGCGCGTGGGCCGCACAGGATCGTTCCGGCGGTCAACCAGGATGGTGTAGCCGGCCGAGGAATTGACGAAGGAGCCGACCTGATCACAGAGCGCAGAGGAGCCCTGGCCCGAGTTACAGAAGCTGGACGGGACAATGACCTCGTCAGCCTTCAGGAAATAGCGGGTGCTGAGCAGGGTATAGCCGTTCAGCGGATAGGAGAGACGCAGACCCGCTCCGGTCGACCGGTAGTCGTAGGACGAGAACTCGCTAAGATCGTAGCGCGAGTGGAAGATGTCGAAGCCGGCGCGCAGGTCGCGCCCCATGAATTTCGGCTCGGTGAAGCGGAAGTCGATGTTCTGGCGCAGCGAGCCCCATTCGATGCGCGCCACGACGGCCTGGCCGCGTCCCCGGAAATTGCTTTCGGACACCCCCAGGTTGACGACGAAGGAGTCGACCGAGCTGAAGCCGGCGCCGACCGACAGTTCGCCGGTGGGCTGCTCCTCGACGGTGACGTTGACCACCGAGCGGTCCGGGGCCGAGCCCCGCACTTCCTCGATCG
>CAXICH010000236.1:0-3610 GCA_964022245.1 uncultured Alphaproteobacteria bacterium | reverse complement strand
CTATATGACCGGCCAGACCCTTGTGGTGGACGGTGGCATCACCATTGCCTGGTGACGGGGCCAGCTTTCGCCAGGACCTGATCTGGCGTCTGGAGGCGGCGGGCTTTGCCGCCTTCATTGCCCTGATGCGGATGCTGGGGGTCGAGCGGGCCTCGGCGCTCGGCGGCTGGCTGTTGCGTACGCTGGGGCCGAAGACCGGAACCCAGAAGACGGTGATGCGCAATCTGCGGATCGCCTTCCCCGACATGCCGGAGGTCGAACGCGAGGCGCTGGCGCTGGCGCAATGGGAGCAGACCGGACGGGCCTTTGCCGAGACGGCCGTCATGGACCTGCTGGTCAAACAGAACCGGATCGAGGTCGTCGGGCTGGAGCGGCTGCACGCGATCCGGGACAGCGGCAAGCCGGTGGTCTTCGCGGGCGGCCACTTTGCCAATATCGAGACGCTGGCGGCGACCATCACCGGTTCCGGGGTGCCGTGCCAGATCACCTATCGTGCGGCCAACAACCCCTATGTCGATGCCCAGATCATCGCCGCGCGGGCCCGGTATGGCGTGAAGCTGTTTGCGCCCAAGGGCGGCGACGGGGCGCGGGAACTGCTGGCCGGGATGGCGCGCGGCGAGTCCGTCGCCCTGATGAATGACCAGAAGTTTTCCGAGGGGCCGGAGGTAACCTTCTTTGGTCAGCCGGTGAATGCGGCGCCGGGGCCGAGCCGGCTGGCGCTCCGCTTCGGGACTGTGCTGCAGCCGATGTCGACGGTGCGGCTGCCGGGGGTGCGATTCCGGGTGACCGTCTACGAGCCGATCGAGCTGGAGACGACCGGCGACCGGCAGGCGGATATCGCCCGGGGGGTGCAGGCGATCACAAGCTTTGTCGAAGAGCGGGTGCGCGAGAGCCCGGTGGACTGGTTCTGGGTGCACAAACGCTGGCCGGACCGGGTCTATGCGTCGCTGGAGTCCCGTCCGGCGTCCGTCGCGCGGCGGTAGGGGCCCTTGAACGTCTTCGAGGCGGAGCGGCGGCGATCGGGACCGAAATAGCCGTCCGTCTTCACAAACGGGCGCGGCTTGTAGATCACGGCGTTCATGCGCTCGAGTATGGCCTTGGCCGTGATCGGCTTGACCACGAATTCGGTGACGCCGGCGTCGCGCGCCTCGACCACGCGGCTCTTCTCGGAATGGCCGGTCATCATGATGATGGGCAGATAGGGGTTGGCGCTGTCGGGACTGTTGCGGACCAGGCGGGTGAACTCGACCCCGTCCAGCGGGAACATGTTGAAATCGACAATCGCGAGGTCGAACACGTCGGCCCGCAGGGCGTCGAGCGCTGCCGACCCGTCGGCCACTTCGCGAATCTTGCGGATGCCCGCAGACTGAAGGATGGCCGAGGTAATCGCACGCATGTGCTGGTTGTCGTCCACGAGGAGAATGTGAATCGACTGGAGGGACGACATGAAGACACAGGAAGGCTGGGCCCGCGCGGGGGCGTTGAATTGTTACATCCTAGTCATGAAAGGCGCGCGGGTCCAAGGGGAGAAACCCGACGTTCTGATCTAGGCGCGGAGGAGCAGGGACGGGTCCAGATTGCGGTCGCGCCATTTCATGCGCCAGCACAGGTGCGGCCCTGTCGCCCGGCCGCGCGCGCCGACCCGGCCGATCAACTGCCCGCGATAGACGTTCTGGCCGACGGAGACCTCGACCCGGGACTGGTGCAGATAGGCGGTGATCAGCCCCTGTCCGTGGTCGATGAAAATCAGGCCGCCTTCATAATGAAAGTCGGACTCGGCCAGGGTGACGAGGCCAGCCGCCGGAGCGGTGATCGGGGCGCCGGTCGGGGCGCCGAGGTCGACGCCGTAATGGGGCTGGGCCGGGGTGCCGTTGAGAATCCTCTGGCTGCCCCAGGCGCTGGTGACCCGCATGGTCTCGAGCGGTGCGGCAAAGCCGTCGCGGAAATAGTCGGCGTCGAGGCGGCTGGCATAGGCCTCGGCCTTGATCGCGGCCTGTTCACGGATGCGGGCCAGCAGGGCAGGGTCCTGGGGTGCGACCGTCGAGGAGGGCAGGCCGCTGATGCTGTGGCTGGGGAACTGTCCCCGGGCCAGAGTGATCTCGGAGGTGGCTTCCTGGGGACCGGACCGGGCGGTGATGCGGGTCGTCAGGGGACTGTCGCGGTCGAAGCCGACCACGAACCATCCGTCCGCCGAGGCAGTGGTCAGGGCCTCGCCGTCGATGAATATGAGGGCGCGAGGCCAGGTGCGGCCGATCATATGGCCGCCCTGAACGGCCCGGCCCCGCAGGTTCATGGGGTTTGCCTGCGCCCGCGCGCCGGTGGCTGCCAGTCCCGATACCGCCAGGCCGGACAGAAGGGCGCGGCGGTCCAGCGTCATGTCCGCGGCGCCAGGTTCTGAACGGCTTCTTCGGGACCGTAATAGGCTTCCTGACGGGCGACGCTCCAGTAGCGCAGGGCCTGAAGCGGGATCGGGCGGCCGCTGACGGCACAGCGCACGAAGGCCCCGCTGGTCATGATGACGAAGTCGCCGTCGGCATAGCGCAGGCGCGCTTCCTGCCCGTCCACCCGGCTCTGGCCGGTTCTGTCGCCCCTCACATCCATGGTGCCAGTCTAGCGTGTGCCGGAAATTACGGAAGCGCTCAGAACAGGTCGCCCTGATCGGGTGGCGGTGAAGCAACACGCCGCGGCTTCGGGGCCGGAACAGGGGCGGGCACCGGAGCCGGGGCCGTGCCGCCCCCGGCGCGCACCTCGACCCGGCCGTCGGCGAACACGAGGCCGAGCGACTGCCCCGGCTTGATCCGGCCCGCGGCGGTCAGCCACTCGCCCGTGTCGTCCTCAACCCGTGCAAAGCCGGGCTTCGGGGTGCGCGGGTTGAGGCTGTTCAACGCCCGGGACAGGGTGATCAGGGACTGTGTCCCGCGGTCGAGGGCCCGCGGCGGCACCGACAGCTTCTCGGACAGGGTGGCCAGCCGCGTTGCCCGCCGCTCAAGCCCCCGGTCGAGCAGACCCCGGCCGAGACGGCCCTGCAGCACGGCCAGACGCTGGGAATGGACCGCGACGTTGCGGCCCAGCGCCGAGCCGAGACGGCTGGAGGCATGGTCCAGCCGCTGACGGGCCAGACCCAGCAGGTCCTCGGGCCGCTTGGGCAGGCCCCGGGCGGTGGCGCGCAGCCGCGTGCGGCGATCCTCGATCAGGCGAGCGGCGCCCTGCAGTCGACGGCGCTCCAGGTCGGCGAGGGTGGCGACCAGTTCGGCGCGGACGGGGCTGAGGATTTCGGCCGCCCCCGTCGGGGTTGGCGCCCGTCGGTCAGAAACAAAGTCGATCAATGTGGTGTCGGTCTCGTGCCCCACGGCCGAGACCAGCGGGATGGAGCAGGCGGCCACGGCGCGGGCCAGATCCTCATCATTGAAGGGCCAGAGATCCTCGACCGAGCCGCCGCCGCGCGCCACGACCAGCACATCGGGACGGGGAATGGGACCGCCCGGCGTCAGGGCCTCGAACCCGCGGATGGCCGCGGCCACCTGACGGGCGGCGACCTCGCCCTGGACGACCACGGGCCAGACCAGCACATGACAGGGCCAGCGCTCGCGGATGCGGTGCAGGATGTCGC
>CAXICH010000235.1:0-3620 GCA_964022245.1 uncultured Alphaproteobacteria bacterium | reverse complement strand
TCGTGCTGGCCCGTCACGGCGAGCCGGCCCTGTCGCGCAAATGCCTGATCACCGCCCGCCAGTACCGCGACTGGTGGGGCAAGTATGAGCTGGGCGGCCTGCTGGAGGGCCAGACGCCGCCCGCCGAACTGTTGCTGACGGCGGAAGGGGCTGCCCTGATCCTGTCGTCCACCCGCCAGCGCGCGATCGAGACGGCGGCTGCCATTTCGGGGGATCGGGAGGTGATCAGCGACGCCCTGTTCATCGAAGCGCCCCTGCCGCCGCCGCCCTTCCCGGACTGGTTCAAGCTGTCGCCCCGCTGGTGGGGCGTGGTGGCGCGATTCTGGTGGCACGCCTTTGATCACCATCAGGGCCAGGAGACCCGCCGCGAGGCCGAGGCCCGGGCCGATCGCGCCGCCCGCTTGCTGATCGAGAAGGCCGCCATGGGAGGCGACGTGCTGGTGCTGGCACACGGCTATTTCAACCACATGGTCGGTCGGCGGCTGAAGGTCCATGGCTGGCGACTGGCGCACAATCAGGGCTTCAAATACTGGTCGCAGCGGCGCTTTGTGAAACGCTGAGCGGCCCGCTGTCTTGCCTGTCCTGACCGGGCCTGTCAGAACCGCAGCCATGACCGCCGACCTTCCCAAGACCGATCCGGACCTGTCCTTCGAGGAGGCGCTCTCCCGACTGGAGAGCATCGTCTCGCGGCTCGAGTCGGGCCAGGCGCCGCTGGAAGAGTCGATCACCCTGTACGAGGAGGGGGCGCGGCTGAAGGCCCTGTGCGAGGACCGTCTGAAGGCCGCCCAGCTGCGCGTCGAGCAGATCGTCGTCGGCCCCGACGGCAAGGCCGCCCGGGCCGAGCCCGCCGGGTTCGAGTGATGGCCGGGGCCGCCGCTGACCCGATCACCTTCGATGACTTCCTGAAGGTTGACGTGCGCGTGGGCCAGATTGTCACCGCCGAGCCCTTTCCCGAAGCGCGCAAGCCCGCCTTCAAGCTGATGATCGACTTTGGCCCCCGGATCGGAGTGAAGAAGTCCTCGGCCCAGATCACCCGTCACTACACGCTCGACCAGCTGGTCGGTCGCAAGGTCGCCGCCGTGGTCAACTTCCCGCCGCGCCAGATCGGGCCGGTGATGTCCGAGGTGCTGACCCTCGGCTTTCCCGACGCCGATGGCGAGGTTGTGCTGGTCGGGGTGGACCGCGAGGTCCCGGTCGGCGGGCGGTTGTTTTGATCCCGCTGGCGGCCAATTCGCCGGAGCAGGCCGTCATCGACCGCATAGCGGAGGTCGCCGACCTGATCACGGTGGCGCTGGACGAACTGCTGCCAAGAGCGGACGGGCCCGAATCCCGCCTGACCGAGGCCATGCGCTATGCCGCGCTGGGGCCGGGCAAGCGGCTGAGGCCCTTCTTTGCCCTCGAGGCGTCGCGCCTGTTCGATCTGGATGAGGGGCCGGTGCTGCGGGCGGCCTGCGCGCTGGAGTGCGTGCACGCCTATTCGCTGATCCACGACGACCTGCCCTGCATGGACGACGACGATATGCGCCGGGGCCGGCCGACACTGCACCGGGCCTATGACGAGGCAACGGCGGTGCTGGCGGGGGATGCGTTGCAGACGGCGGCCTTTGACATCCTGCTGGATCCCGAGACCCACGACGACCCGGCGATCCGGTGCGAGCTGGCGCGGCGGCTGTCCTATGCCTCGGGAGCACGGGGCATGGCGGGCGGCCAGATGATCGACCTGATGGGGGTGCGCGACGACCTCGGCGGGGTGGCGCGCATGCAGCGGCTGAAGACCGGAGCCCTGATCAGCCACGCCTTCGAGATTCCGCTGATCATCGGCGACATCCGTGACGAGCGGCGCACGGCCCTGATCACCTTCGCGCATGATCTGGGTCTGGCCTACCAGATCGTCGACGACGTGCTGGACGCCGAGGGCGACGAGGCCCTGCTGGGCAAGGCGGCCGGCGGCAAGGATGCGCGGCTGGGCAAGACCAATTTCGTCACCCTGCTGGGGCTGGAGGCCGCCCGTGAACGGGTCGGCCATCTGCGCGATCAGGCACGCGGGCATCTGGACGTGTTCGGCGATGACGCCGAAATGCTGAAGGCCTGCGTCGATGTGGTGCTGAAACGCCGGTCCTGACGGCCCCTCTGCGGCAATCAGCCATTGCTCATGAATCCCTCACTGGTGTTCCGCGCCCGCCTCAATCATGTAGAGAAGACCGAGGGCGATCTTCGCGCCCGACACTGAGCCCGTTCCATGCCTGATACCCCCCTGCTCGACACTGTTAAGGTTCCCGCCGACTCGCGGGGCCTGACCACGCCCCAGCTGAAGCAGCTGGCCGATGAGCTCCGGGCCGAGGTCATTGATGCGGTGTCGGTGACCGGCGGGCATCTGGGCTCGGCGCTGGGGGTGGTCGAGCTGACCGTCGCCCTGCACCATGTGTTCGAGACGCCCAGGGACATCCTGATCTGGGACGTCGGCCACCAGTGCTATCCGCACAAGATCCTGACGGGACGACGCGACCGCATCCGCACCCTGCGCCAGGGTGGAGGCCTGTCGGGCTTCACCAAGCGCTCGGAGAGCGACTACGACCCGTTCGGCGCGGCCCACGCCTCGACCTCGATCTCGGCCGGGCTGGGCTTTGCCGCCGCGCGCGACCAGAAGGGCGAGACCAACAAGGTCGTGGCCGTGATCGGCGACGGCTCGATGTCGGCGGGCATGGCCTATGAGGCGATGAACAATGTCGCCGAGACCACCAAGCAGCTGGTCGTGGTGCTGAACGACAACGACATGTCGATCGCCCCGCCGGTCGGCGGGATGAGCGCCTATCTGGCCAAGCTGGTCTCGGGCGGTACCTACCGCAACCTGCGCCGGTTCGGAAAATCGGTCGCCCAGAACTTCCCGCGCCCGTTCCGCGATGCGGCGAAGAAGGCCGAGGAATATGCCCGCGGCATGGTGACCGGCGGGACCTTCTTCGAGGAACTGGGCTTCTACTACGTCGGCCCCATCGACGGGCACGACATGGATGCCCTGATTCCGGTGCTGAAGAACGCGGCGGCGGTCGACGACCGGCCTGTTCTGGTCCACGTCGTCACGCAGAAGGGCAAGGGCTATGCCCCCGCCGAGAGCAGCGCCGACAAATATCACGGCGTGGCCAAGTTCGACGTCATCTCGGGCAAGCAGGCCAAGCCGATCTCGAATGCGCCCAGCTATACCAAGGTGTTCGGCACCGAGCTGATCAAGCGGGCCGAGCGTGACCCGTCGATCGTGGCCGTGACCGCCGCCATGCCGTCGGGGACGGGGCTGGACCTGTTCGGACAGGCCTTCCCCGAGCGGACGTTCGACGTCGGCATCGCCGAGCAGCACGCCGTGACCTTCTGCGCCGGTCTGGCGGCGGACGGGATGAAGCCGGTCTGCGCCATCTATTCGACCTTCCTTCAGCGCGGCTATGACCAGGTGGTCCATGATGTGGCGATCCAGTCGCTGCCGGTGCGCTTTGCCATGGACCGGGCGGGGCTGGTGGGGGCCGACGGCTCGACCCACGCCGGCAGCTTCGACATCGGCTATATGGGCGCCCTGCCGGGCATGGTGCTGATGGCGGCGGCCGATGAGGCCGAACTGGCCGCCATGATCGCCA
>CAXICH010000234.1:0-3634 GCA_964022245.1 uncultured Alphaproteobacteria bacterium | reverse complement strand
TTCAGCACCCGCACGATCTTGAGCAGTTCGTCCATCAGGGCCGACTTGTTCTGCAGTCGTCCGGCGGTGTCGATCAGCACCACATCATAGCCCTCTGCCCGCGCCCGGGTCAGGGCGTCGAAGGCCAGTCCGGCGGGGTCGGCGCCGTCGCGCCGGCTCTCGAACGTGGCCCCGGCCCGCTCGGACCAGACCTTCAGCTGTTCGCGGGCGGCGGCCCGGAAGGTGTCGCAGGCCACGACCATGACCTTGGCTCCCTGACCGGTCAGGTCGGCGGCGATCTTGCCCAACGTCGTCGTCTTGCCCGAGCCGTTGACGCCAACGAACAGGGTGACGAAGGGCCGCGGTCCGTCCAGCGGCTCATAGCGGGCCTCATGCGAGCGCAGCTCATCGGCCACCGCCTCGGCCAGTGCTGTCTTGACCTCAACCTCGGACGCTCCCGCCCCGAAGCGCAAGGCCCTGAATCGCTCAACGATGCGGTCGGTCGCGGCCGGCCCCAGATCGCTTTCAAGCAGATGCTCCTCCAGCTGTTCAAGCGCCGTCTCGCTGAGAGGCTCCCGGACGAAGGTGGAGACCACCTGTTCGGTCATCTGGCGCGAGGACCGGGACAGTCCGTCGCTCAGCCGCTGCAACCAGCCTTTTTTCGGTGCGTCGTTCATGGGGTCCGCTTTAGCGGTCGCCGCCGTCAGCGTCACCTGTGACACGAAGAAACCGCATCTTGGGGACTGCGCCCTATATGTGCGACAAGGCGGCGGTCGGCGCCCCTCAGCGCTCCCGGATGGATTGATGGCCCAGACACATCCCTTCTTCAGCCCCGCGACCCACGGCTTTGTCCGCGTGGCAGCGGCCACCCCGGTCGTCCATCCCGCCGATCCTAGGGCCAATGTCGACGAGCATATCCGCCTGATCGAGGCGGCGGCGACACAGGGGGCCGATCTGATCGTCTTTCCCGAGCTGAGCCTGAGCGGCTATGCGCTGGATGACCTGCATATGCAGGGGGCGTTGCTGGACGAGGTGGAGCGGCAGATCGCGCGGCTGGCCGCAGCGACCGACGGGGAGGCGATCACGGCTGTCGCCGGGGCGCCCATACGGCACGCCGAACGGCTCTACAATTGTGCGGTCGTCATGGCCGGGGGGCGGGTGATCGGCGTGGTGCCGAAGACGTACCTGCCGAACTATCGGGAATATTATGAGAAGCGCTGGTTCTCGCCGACGACGGATGATCTGTCATCCGGACCGCCGTTGACGCTGAACGACGAGGCCGTTCCGTTCGGGACCGACCTGCTGTTCGAAGCCGACAACCGACCGGGCTTCTGTTTCGGGGTCGAGATCTGCGAGGACTTCTGGGCACCGCTGCCGCCGTCGACGCGTCAGGCCATGGCCGGAGCGCGCATCCTGTGCAACCTGTCGGCGTCCAACATCGTCATCGGCAAGGCGGACGAGCGCGCCCTGCTGTGCGCCAGCCAGTCGGCCCGTACCCTGTCGGCCTATGTGTTCTCGGCCTCGGGCTGGGGCGAGTCGACCACCGATCTCGCCTGGGACGGTCAGAGCCTGGTCCACGAACTGGGCGTGCAGCTGGCCGAGGGCGAACGCTTTGCCCTGAACCCGCACCTGACGATCGCCGACGTCGATGTCGCCCGCATCGGGGAAGACCGCATCCGGAACGGCACCTTTGCCGACTGTGCCCGGGCCGAGGTCGATGCGTCCGCCTTTGATACGCTTCGCTTCTCAGCCCGTGAGGCCGCCGCCGCCGCCGCCGCCGACCTGATCCGGCCGCTGGACCGCTTCCCGTTCGTGCCGGACGACCCCGCGCGGCTGGACCGCGACTGCTATGAGGCCTTCAACATCCAGGTCCAGGGCCTGATGAAGCGGATGGTGGCCACGGAGTCGAAGACGGTCGTGATCGGCATCTCGGGCGGGCTGGATTCGACCCAGGCCCTGCTGGTGGCCTGCCGGGCCTTTGACCGGCTGGAGCTGCCGCGCACCGGGATTCGCGCCTTTACGATGCCGGGCTTCGGCACCTCGGAGGGGACGAAGGCCAATGCCTGGGCGCTGATGAAGGCGCTGGGCGTGACGGCCGCCGAGCTGGACATCCGCCCGGCCGCCGAGCGGATGCTGGCCGACATCGGTCACCCGGCGGCGGACGGCGAACCGGTCCACGACGTTACCTATGAGAATGTGCAGGCGGGCCTGCGCACCGACTATCTGTTCCGGTTGGCCAATCAACACGAGGGCTTTGTCATCGGCACGGGCGACCTGTCCGAACTGGCGCTGGGCTGGGCCACCTATGGCGTCGGCGACCACATGAGCCACTATGGCGTCAACTCCGGCGTAGCCAAGACGCTGATCCGGCACCTGATCCGCTGGGTCGCCGATCGCGAACTGGTCGGTGCCGAGGCTACCCCGGTGCTCAAGGCCATTCTCGACACCGAAATCTCGCCCGAACTGGTTCCGGCAAAGGGCGGCCAGATCCAGTCGACCGAGGCGACCGTCGGCCCCTATGCGCTGAACGACTTCTTCCTGTTCCACGTCAGCCGCTATGGCATGGCGCCGTCCAGGATCGCCTTCCTCGCCCACCAGGCATGGAAGGATGCCGCGAAAGGGCACTGGCCTTCGGGTACGCCGGACGATGAGAAGGTCGAATACGACCTTGAGACGATCGTCTTCTGGCTGCGCAAATTCCTGGTCCGCTTCTTCCAGACCAGCCAGTTCAAGCGCTCGGCCCTGCCCAACGGGCCCAAGGTGGTGACGGGCGGCTCGCTCAGCCCCCGGGGCGACTGGCGCGCGCCGTCGGATGTATCGGCCCGGGTTTGGCTGGACGAACTGGACGCCAATGTGCCGATCAAGGCGCCTGCAACGAAAGACCCGAAATGAGCGATACCCCGACCCGCGATTCCAACGGCAATGAACTGGCCGACGGCGACAGCGTCACCCTGATCAAGGACCTGAAGGTCAAGGGCTCGGGCGGGGTGACGCTGAAGCGCGGCGCCCTGGTCAAGAACATCCGCCTGACCGGCGATCCCGACGAGATCGAGGCCAATGTCGAAAAGGTGCGCGGCCTGGTCCTGCGCACCGAGTTCGTCAAGAAGGCCTGAGCCGCTCTACCCTTGAGCCTATCCCTGGGCGTTGCGCACCGCCGCCGCGCCGGCGAAGGGCGCGATCAGGCCCGCGAACAGCACATAGGCGGTCAGCAGGGCCAGGGCCGGGGCCGGCGACTGGCCCGACGCCGCCCGCTCCAGCGCGCCGGCGCCGAAGACGACCGGCGGGATGAACAGCGGCAGGACGACCACGGCGATCAGCAGGCCGCCGCGCCGCGCCCCCAGCGCCAGGGCCGCGCCCAGCGCGCCCGTGAACGCAAATCCCAGTCCGCCGATCAGCGCCCCCAGGCCGACCAGCGGAACCGCCGACGTCGGCAGACCCAGCGCCAGGGCGGCGATCGGCGCCGTCAACGCCAGCGGCAGGCCGACGGCGATCCACTGGGCGGCCGCCTTGGCCAGCACCACCGCCTCCAGCGGCAGGTGGCCGACGGCCAGCAGGTCCAGCGCCCCGTCCTCCAGATCGCGCTCGAACAGACGCTCGAGCGACAGCAGCGAGGCCAGCGCCAGCGCCAGCCAGGCGACGCCCCCGGCGACCGGCC
>CAXICH010000233.1:0-3642 GCA_964022245.1 uncultured Alphaproteobacteria bacterium | reverse complement strand
GTGCAGGTGATTATCCGCACCTCCTACCCCGGCCAGGCCCCGCAGATCGTCGAAAATCAGGTCACCTATCCGCTGGCGACCACCATGCTGTCTGTGCCCGGCGCCCGAACGGTGCGCGGCTATTCCTTCTTCGGCGACAGCTACGTCTATGTGCTGTTCGAGGACGGCACCGACCTCTACTGGGCCCGCTCGCGGGTGCTGGAATATCTCAGTCAGGTCCAAGCTCGACTGCCGGACACGGCGCGTCCGGCCCTGGGCCCGGACGCAACAGGGGTCGGATGGGTCTATGAATACGCCTTGGTCGATCGCACGGGTCAGCATGACCTGTCGCAACTGCGCAGCCTGCAGGACTGGTTCCTGCGCTATGAGCTCAAGACCGTGCCTGGCGTGGCCGAGGTCGCCAGCATCGGCGGCATGGTGCGCCAGTACCAGGTAGTCCTCGACCCCGCCAGACTGGCCGCGTTTGGCGTCACCCACCAGCAGGTCGTGGCGGCGATCCGGCAGGGCAATGGCGAGGCCGGCGGCTCGGTTCTGGAGCTGGCCGAGTCCGAATACATCGTCCGCGCCAACGGCTATCTGACCACGCTCGATGACTTCCGCGCCGTGCCGATCCGCACGGCCGCGGGCGGGGTGCCGGTCCAGCTGGGCGACGTCGCTACGATCCAGATCGGACCGGAGATGCGTCGGCATCGCCGAGCTGAACGGCGAGGGCGAGGTAGCCGGTGGAGTGGTGATCCTGCGCTCGGGCGGAAACGCGCGCGAAGTGATCACGGCGGTGCGCGAGAAGCTGGAAACCCTCAAGGCTGGACTGCCGCCGGGGGTGGAGCTCGTGACGGTCTATGACCGCTCGCAGCTGATTGACCGCGCCGTCGAGAACCTCAGCACCAAACTGCTCGAAGAGTTCATCGTCGTCGCCATCGTCTGCGGCCTGTTCCTGTGGCACGCGCGCTCGGCTCTGGTCGCGATCCTTACCCTGCCACTGGGGGTGCTGGCGGCCTTCATCCTGATGCATCTGCAGGGCGTCAACGCCAACATCATGTCGCTGGGAGGCATCGCCATCGCCATCGGGGCCATGGTCGATGCGGCGGTGGTGATGATCGAGAACGCCCACAAACACATCGAGCGATGGGAGCACGACCATCCCGATGAGACTCTTGCCGGCGAGGCTCGCTGGCGGGTCATCACCGAGGCCGCGACCGAAGTGGGGCCGGCTCTTTTCCTCAGTCTGGTGATCATCACCCTGTCGTTCATTCCGGTGTTCAGCCTGCAGGCCCAGGAGGGCCGGCTGTTCGCGCCCCTGGCCTTCACCAAGAGCTATGCCATGGCGGCGGCGGCCATCCTGTCCGTCACCCTGGTGCCGGTGCTGATGGGCTATCTGATCCGCGGGCGGATCCCGGCCGAGCAGAGCAATCCGATCAACCGTTGGCTGACCCATATCTACCGCCGGCCGCTCGACTGGGTGCTGCATCGCCCCCGCACCACCCTTCTGATCGCCCTGGCCGTGTTCGCCACTTCGGCGTGGCCGATCAGTCAGCTGGGCGGCGAGTTCATGCCGCCGATGGATGAGGGCGACCTGCTCTATATGCCGACGGCCCTGCCGGGATTGTCGGCGGCCAAGGCCTCGGAACTGCTGCAGCAGACAGACCGGATGATCCGCACCGTGCCGGAGGTGGAGACCGTGTTCGGCAAGGCGGGCAGGGCCGACACGGCGACCGACTCCGCGCCGCTGGTGATGTTCGAGACCACCATTCGGTTCAAGCCGCGCGATCAGTGGCGACCGGGGATGACACCGGAGACGCTGGTCGAGGAACTGGACCGGGCGGTGCAGGTGCCCGGCCTGGCCAACATCTGGGTGCCGCCGATACGCAACCGCATCGACATGCTGGCCACGGGGATCAAGAGCCCTGTCGGCGTCAAGGTCTCCGGGGCCGACCTCCAGGCGATCGATCGGATCGCCGCCGAGGTCGAGGCGGTGGCCAAGACAGTGCCGGGCGTCAGCTCGGCCCTGGCCGAACGGCTGACGGGCGGTCGCTACATTGATGTCGACATCGATCGGCAGGCGGCCGGCCGCTACGGCCTCAATATCGCAGACGTCCAAAGCATCGTCTCGGGGGCCGTCGGTGGCGAGACGATCGGCCAGACGGTCGAGGGTCTGGCCCGCTATCCGATCAGCGTCCGCTATCCCCGCGAAATCCGCGACAGCCTGGCCGAGCTCCGGGCCCTGCCAGTCCTTACGCCCTCGGGCCAGCAGATCACCCTCGGCACGGTCGCTGACCTTCAGGTCATCGACGGTCCGCCGATGCTGAAATCGGAGAACGGTCGACCCACTACCTGGGTCTATATCGATGTCCGCGGCCGGGACCTGGCTTCGGTGGTCAGCGATTTGCAGACGGCAGTGGCAGACAAGGTGACGCTTGGCCCCGGCGTGAGCATCGCCTATTCTGGGCAGTTCGAATATCTGACCCGCGCGGCCGAGCGACTGAAGATCGTGGTCCCGGCCACCCTGCTGATCATCTTCGTGCTGCTGTATCTGACCTTCGGGCGGTTCGACGAGGCGGCGCTGATCATGGCCACCCTGCCGTTCGCCCTGACCGGCGGGGTCTGGCTGCTGTATCTGCTGGGCTATCACCAGTCGGTCGCCACCGGGGTCGGTTTCATCGCCTTGGCGGGTCTGTCGGCCGAGTTCGGCGTGGTCATGCTGATCTATCTCAAGACCGCGCTCAGGGATCGGGGACCGAACCCAGGTCCCGTCGAGGTCGAGAATGCCGTCCGTGATGGCGCGTTGCTGAGGGTCCGGCCCAAGGCCATGACCGTGGCGGTGATCCTGGCCGGTCTGTTCCCGATCCTGATCGGCCACGGCGCCGGTTCGGAGGTGATGAGCCGCATCGCCGCCCCGGTCATCGGCGGCATGCTGACGGCACCATTGCTGTCCATGCTCGTTATTCCCGCAGGCTATCTGCTGCTGAGACGCCGCAGGTCTCGTTCGAACACATCAACCCAAGGAGAATCACCATGAATCACGCCCTGATCCTGTCGGCCGCCGCCGCCCTCGGCTTGAGCGCCTGCGGTCAATCCGAGACCGCGCCGCCTGCCGAGACGGCACCCGCTGCTGAAATGCCGATGGCGTCGGACATGTCCGGCATGCCGATGGCGGGAGGGCAGGCCGCCATGACCGGTGCCGGCACAGGCACGATCACGGCTGTCGATGCCTCGGCCGGCACGGTCACCATCGATCATGGCGCGATCCCGGGTGTGGGCTGGCCGGCCATGGCCATGACCTTCACGGCGCCGGCCGCTGTGCTGGCGGACGCCAGGGTTGGAGACCGGGTCGCCTTCGACGTCTCGGTCCGCGACGGCGTCAATGAGGTCACCGCCCTCCGTCCGCAATAGTCGGACGCTCGTCCAGGAACGCCCGTTGGACACGGGTCTGATCAAGGGAATGAAGCGATGATGGATGGAAGCGGCATGGGCTGGATGATGGGAGGCATGGGGCTCATCTGCCTTCTGGCGATCGTCGTCCTGGTCCTCGCGATCGCGGCACTGATCAAATATCTGCGGGGACGGGGGTAATGGCGACGCCGGCCCAGGATCGGCCGGTCGTCATCGTCACCGGCTCCAGCGGGTTCATCGGCTCGGCCCTGG
>CAXICH010000232.1:0-3665 GCA_964022245.1 uncultured Alphaproteobacteria bacterium | reverse complement strand
ACGGTGTCGGTGCGCTGGTGCCCGCCGATGCCGCCTGGGCCAATGCCAACAAGCGGCTGCAGCGCGGTGATCTGATCTTCGTCGAGCCGCGCGGCGACCAGTATGCCCTGAAGCAGATTCCGGCCGTCAATGGCGCGCTAGTCGCCATCGATCCCCAGACTGGCCGGGTGCTGGCCATGGTCGGCGGCTACTCCTACGCCCTGTCCAGCTTCAATCGCGCGACCCAGGCGCGTCGCCAGCCCGGTTCAGCCTTCAAGCCGATCGTCTATGCGGCCGCGCTTGAGGGCGACTTCACGCCGGCCTCGATCGTGCTGGACGCACCGATCAGTTTCGCCGGCGGCCCGAACGGCACCCGATGGACCCCCGAGAACTACAGCCGCGAATACTATGGTCCCCAGACCCTGCGCCGGGGGCTGGAACTGTCCCGCAACGTCATGACCGTCCGGCTGGCCGATCAGGTCGGCATGCGCAAGATCGTCGATCTGGCTGAAACCATGGGCGTGGCGGACGATCTTCCGGCGAACCTGTCGGTCTCGCTTGGCGCCGGGGAGACCACGCCTTATGACCTGACGGCGGCCTATGCGGCCTTCGTCAATGGCGGACGCCGGATCGAGCCCTATCTGATCGAGCTGATCCAGGACCGCAACGGCGAGACGGTGTTCAACGCCGAGAGCCGCACCTGCCGCGACTGCAGCCGCGGCTTCAGCGGCCAGGAATCGCCGCGTCTTGAGCCCCGGGGCGAGCAGGTCATCGACCCGATCACCGCCTATCAGGTCAGTTCCATGCTCGAGGGCGTGATTCAGCGCGGCACCGGGGCCAGTGCCCGGGGTCTCGGCCGCTGGGTGGGGGGCAAGACCGGCACCACCAATGAGTACCGCTCCGCCTGGTTTGTCGGCTTTACGACCGACATCGTCGTCGGCGTGTTCATCGGTTTCGACGACAATCGCTCCCTTGGACGGGGCGAGGCGGGGGCGGCCACGGCGGTTCCGATCTTCAATGCCTTCATGCAGGAAGCGCTCAAGGAATATCCGGCCCGACCGTTCCTCAAGCCCCGGAACGCCGTCTTCCGCACGGTCAATGGCATCGAGGAAGCCTTCCGGCCCGGCACGGAACGCCGCATTCCCGAGCCTGCGCCCGAGCCGGAAACCCCGACAGGGCCCCAAAACTACAACGACCTCATCCGCCGCGAGCAGGAGGAAAAGGCCCGTCAGGATACGACGGCCCCGCCGCCGACCGCGCCGCCTCCGCCCAAGAAGGAACCGGCTGAGGACTTGAGCGGGCTCTACTGACCCTCTAGGTACGCTGCTTGTCGCGCATCCGGCTTCACGGTCGGGTGCGCCTTTTCATCAGATCGCAGGAGTAGGCGATGAGAGCGGATGTCGAGGCCTTGAAGGCTGACATCGAGCAGAGCGTGGCTCTGCTCAGGAGGCGTCTTTGACTGGGATGTCGCCCTACGAAAACTGGATGAGCTGAACGCCCGGGTCGAGGATCCGACCCTTTGGGATGACCCTGACCAGGCCCAGGCCGTCAGCCGCGAACGCTCGCAGCTGGAAGGCAGCATCAATCTGGTGCGCGAGATGGAAACCGGTCTGGAAGAGGGTGTCATGCTCTCGGAAATGGCCGACGAGGAAGACGACGAGGCCACCTGGCAGGAGGCCGTCGCATCCCTGAAGGCCATCAAGGAACGCGCCGCCCGCGCCGAGCTGGAGGCGCTGCTGTCCGGCGAGGCCGACGGCAATGACGCCTATCTGGAAGTGAACTCCGGCGCCGGGGGTACGGAGTCGAACGACTGGGCCGGCATGTTGCTGCGCATGTACAGTCGCTGGGCCAAGGCGCACGGCTACGAGGTCGAGCTCCAGGAAGAAACGTCCGGCGAACAGGCCGGTATCAAGTCCGCGACCATCCAGATTTCCGGACAGAACGCCTATGGCTGGCTGAAGTCAGAATCCGGCGTGCACCGGCTGGTGCGGATCAGCCCCTACGACGCGGCGGCCAAGCGCCACACCAGCTTTGCCTCCTTCGGCGTGTCCCCGGTCGTCGACGAAACGATAGAGATCAACATCAACCCGGCCGACGTCCGGACGGATACCTATCGCGCGTCCGGGGCGGGCGGTCAGCACATCAACAAGACCGACTCGGCGGTGCGTCTGACCCACGTGCCGACCAACACCGTCGTCGCCTGTCAGGCCGGACGCTCGCAGCACCAGAACCGCGAGCAGGCCTGGAAGATGCTGCGGGCGCGCCTGTACGAGCTGGAACTCCAGAAGCGCGAGGCGGCGGCCCAGGCGCTGGCCGATGCCAAGACCGACATCGGCTGGGGCCACCAGATTCGCAGCTACGTCCTGCAGCCCTATCAGATGGTCAAGGATCTGCGGACCAACGTCGAAACGTCGGACACGGACGGCGTGCTGAACGGCGATCTGGATGCCTTCATGGGGGCCGCGCTGGCCGCCCGCGTCGGCGAGACCCGCGACGACGCCGACAGCTGATACGAAAAACGGGGCCGCGAGGCCCCGTTTCCCTGGCGGGTCATTTGCCCCGATCTAGTTCGACGACATGTCGATCCGTTGCGGCGCGTCGCCCTGCGGCACCGGCTGCGGCGCCTGGGGCGCGACAGCGGGCTGGGCGGACGGACGCGGGGCCGCGGCCGGGGCGGCATTGCGGCTGCCCTGGATACAGCGGCCCTGGAAATAGGCGCCGATGTCGATCGACAGCTGTTCGGCGGTGATGTCGCCATCAACATAGGCGGTGGAGATCAGCTTGACCTGCTTGCCCGAGACGGCGCCGACAATCCGGCCACGCACCTCGACATAGTCAGCATTGACGCCGCCCTCGATGGCGCCGGTCTCGCCGACAATCAGACGGCCGACCTTGACGTCGCCCTTGATCTGGCCGTCGACCTGCAGGTCTCCCGAGCCGGAAATGTTGCCCTCGAACCGCAGGTCCGCCGACAGGGTCGACAGGTTGCGGCCGGACGGCTGGGCCTGGGGAGACGGCGCGGCCTGACGCGGCTGGGCCGACGAGGGCTGGGACGCCTGGGGGGCCTGGGGCATGTCGGGCAGCGGCGGGATCGACGGCACCGACGACGGCTTGGCGGGGGACTTCGACTTATTGAACAAGATAATCTCCGGCTTTCATGAAGCGGGCTGGATTCTGGGCGCGGCCGTTCATCCAGACCTCATAGTGCAGGTGCACACCGGTCGACCGTCCGGTCGAACCCATGGCCCCGATTCTTTGACCCAGCGCGACCCGCTGTCCGACCTGAACGGACGCCGAGTTGAGATGGGCATAGCGCGTCTTGAAACCGCCCCCGTGGTCTATCTCAACGGTGTTGCCATACCCTGAACGAACGCCAACAAAAGACACCACCCCCGGCGCGGTCGCGTGGATCGGGGTATTGAGCGGCGCGGCAAAGTCCTGACCCTGATGCAGGGCAGGGCGCCCGTTGAACGGATCGAACCGCACGCCGAAGCCCGAGGTGGTCCGGGCCGGCGTCGGCCGGGCGAAAGGCAGGACCGCCGATGCATCGGTCAGGGCCCGCATGTCGCCCAGATTGCTGGTGGCGCTGAGGATGCGGGTGGCGAACGGCTCGTCGACGTCCAGAATGGCAGCCAGCGCGCTGGGGTCGTCGGCCTGGATCAGCGGCCCGCCCAGCGACGTGCCCT
>CAXICH010000231.1:0-3671 GCA_964022245.1 uncultured Alphaproteobacteria bacterium | reverse complement strand
GGGTTCAGCCGCATCTGATGCATGGCATACAGGATCCGCCGGTGCACAGGCTTGAAGCCGTCCCGCACGTCGGGCAGCGCCCGGTTGGTGATGGTCGACAGCGCATAGGCCAGATAGCGACGCGACAGGGCGTCTCCCATCGGCTCATCAACGATACGGCCGCCGTCCGGCGGAGGGGTGTGCAGGGTCATGGCATCAATACGAAAGGGAAGCGGCGGACGAATCGCCCGCCGCTTCGATCAGTCTAGGCCGAATTCCGCCCGGGTGGGCGGACCGGGCATTCAGGGGCGGGTGGCGCGCGGGCCGTCGGCGTCGAACAGGTCGCCGAACTCGTCGCCTTCATACCACATGGGGCGGTCCTCGCCGTCCGCGATGGTCCGGGCGATCGAGGTGTTCACCCGCACAAACCGGGCCGCGGCAGTCCAGTCGAAGGGCAGGTCCACCTCGTCGCTGACCTGATGATAGTTGTTCGCGAGGAAGGCGGCAGTCGCCTCACGCCCTTCGCCGCCCGGTCCGGTCGCGAGGAACACCGAAGGCACGCCCGCCTTGACGAACTCATAGTGATCCGAGCGCACGAACAGGTTCTCTTCCGGCATATAATCGGGAACCGTGGCCACGCCGACCTCGGCCGTCGCGGCGGCGACGATGGCGCCCAGCGTCGAGTGGTCGGCCCCGAAGGCAACCACATCGATGAAGTCATAGGTCAGGATCGGCATGTCCAGATTGACCACACCGACGATGTCCTCCAGCGGCACGGTCGGATCGGCAGCAAAGCGGCTGGAGCCCAGCAGGCCCAGCTCCTCACCCGTCACGGCCAGGAACATCACCGACCGGCGCGGACGCTCGTCCGACAGCGACAGGGCGCGGGCCACCTCGATCAGGGTGGCGATGCCGGTGGCATTGTCCATGGCGCCGTTCGAGATGCGGTCCTCGGCGCTCTCGTCGTCCGAGATGCCCACGTGATCGAGGTGGCCCATGACCACCACGACTTCATCGGCCACTGACGGATCGGATCCGGGCAGGATGGCCACCACATTGGGGCTGGTGAAATAGCGGGCCTCAGCCGTCAGGCTGACGCTCGCCGATCCCGGGATTTCAAACCCCTTGGGCGAAGCTCCTGCAGCAGCGGCGTCCTGAATGGCGGTCAGGTCCTGACCGGCCGCTTCGAACAGCATGGCGGTCGTCGGCTGCGACAGGAATCCTTCGACCTTGATGCCCGGAGCATCGCCCTGCACGACACCGTCAGCGGTCGCCCAGCGGGTCTGGGGCCCGGCGAAGAATCCCACCAGGCGCGACCACGGGACGTTCCGCGTATCGGCCGAATGGATCAAGATGTAGCCGACCGCGCCGTGCTCGAAGGCCGTCGTTGCCTTGGCCGAGCCCAGATGGGCCGCCAGTTCGCTGGGCAGGCCCTCGGGCATGCCGTACAGCGCCAGCACCACCTTGCCCTCGACATCCAGCCCGGCATAGTCGTCGAGCCCGTGGCTCGGTACATCCAGCCCATAGCCGACGAAGACAAAGCCGGTATCGAGCGCCACCTCACCGACCTGCGTCGGCATCAGGGCCACGCCATCGCCCTGGCTCCAGCTATGGGCCGCGCCGTCAGGTCCGGTCCAGCTCAGTTGACCCGCAGACAGGCTCATCTCGGCGAAATTGACGGGCTGGCGCCAGCTGGTCCGGTCCGCATTGCCCGCCGGTGTCAGTCCCAGCAAAAAGAAGTGGCTCTCGACATACAGCGCCGCCAGCTCATAGCCGCGCGAGCCGGTGTCCCGGCCTTCCAGCGCATCCGAGGCGAGGAAGGTGACATGGGCCTCCATCCGGCGCGCGACCTGCGCGTCGTCGGACGACTGGGCCAGCACGGGGGCGGCCAGCCCTCCGGCGAGAAGCAGGGACAGGGCCGCGCCCATGCCGGCGAGACGACGAATACTCATGATCAGATTTCCCCGATTTCTTTCGGCGCGACCCTAGTCCCGCGACCCCGCCTATAACAAGCCGGATCGTTGCAGACGCTCGACCATCCAGTCCCGCGCAGGCGGCAACGGCTTGTCGCGCGGATGAAAGACCCAGGCCTCCAAGAAATGGCCGGTCAGGGCCAGACCCATGCCGACATCCCCCTCCACGACTGCCGCCTGACTGCCCAACAGAAACGGCGGCAGGCCCAGCAGGCGATCTGCATAGGGTGCGCCCTCGGTCCGGCTGACGGCCCGGCCCGTTCGCGGGCTGACCCAGGCCAGGTCATCGGTCGCGCCCGAGACGGCGCACACATCCAGATTGAGACCGAAGCCCAGACTGGCCAGCAGGCCCAGTTCAAAACGGATAAAGACCGCAGGCCAGACCGCGTCGTGGGCGAAGGCCGACATCAGCGCCTCCATGGCCGCAAAGATTGCCGGCTCGGGCTCCCGCTCCGGCAGGGCGCCCTGCACGACGGCTGTGGCCGCGGCCAGCCCCGCCAGCGCCAGCGGCGAGTCGAACAGCTGACTGACGTCTTCGCCACGCGGTTCCAGCCGCGCCGAGCCCAGCTGGCTGTCGTCGCGCGACCGGAACGCCGCCCGCACCCGCGATCCGGATTGCAAAAAGGGCTTCATCCGGCGCGAGGCCCCGCCTGCGACATAGGTCAGCCGCCGCCCGTGACGTTCGGTCAGCAGATCGGCCACCACGCCCGTATCGCCGTGCGGCCGGGCCGAGAGCACAAAGGCGTCGTCCTCGAACTCCATCAGGGTTGGGCGGCTTCCCCGGCGCGGATCACGGCCACGACGTCCCGGGCAACGTCATTGGGCACGGCGAAGCTCAGCACATATTGCTCGATTTTCCAGCCCTCGTCGGTCAGGCGCAGCACGCCCGAGCCCCGCACGGTGCCATAGCTGTCGTTGTCCAGCACCTCGTCGAACACTGCCACGCACCGGCACTCGATCGGCAGGATCGACAGCTCGCGGCTGATGACCCGATAGTCCCAACCCTGCCCCCGACTGAAATAGGGGGTGGCGTAGGCCTCGAACTCCGCGACGGTCCAGCGCTCGGTCACGTCCGTGCCGATGAAGCGGGCGTCCGGCGTGAACAGGGCGAAATAGGCCTCGCCATCCGCCTCGCGCGCGGCCTGATGCAGGGCGTCGATGACCGGGCCCGGCTCGACGGCTTGGGCGCGGGCCGGACCGGCCACGAGCGTCAGGGCGGCGAGAATGATGACGAGGGTTTTCATGGCGCGCTCCAGCATAGGGTCGACCCCAGCATCCCTCAATGCGGCCCGCCTGTCTCGTGCCGATTTCCGCTCGCCCGGCTTCATTTAACCGACCGGTTGACAACGGTCGGGCCACGCAGTAATTAACTTGTAAGTTACACACGAAAGCCGCCATGACCCCCGATCCCCTCAGCGCCAAATTCGCCGCCTTGGCGGACCCGACCCGTCGGGCCATCCTGGCCCGGCTGTGCGAGGGCGAGGCCAGCGTCAACGAACTGGCCGAGCCCTTCGACATGAGCCTGCCGGCCGTGTCGAAACACCTGAAGGTTCTGGAAAAGGCCGGACTGATCAGCCGCAGCCGCGAGGCCCAGTGGCGCCCTGCCCGCCTCGAGCCCATGGCGCTCAAGGGCGTGGCCGACTGGCTGGAACACTATCGCCGCTACTGGGACGCCTCGTTCGATCGTCTCGATAGCTATCTGAGAAATCTGCAAAAAGG
>CAXICH010000230.1:0-3684 GCA_964022245.1 uncultured Alphaproteobacteria bacterium | reverse complement strand
ACCGGCAGTTTCTTGGGCTTGGCGACCTTCAGCCACCAGGCCAGTCCCACCTGCGCGACCAGCACGGCCGACAGCATGGAGGTGAAGACGCCGATCGACAGCGTCCAGGCAAAGCCGCGCACAGGTCCGGCCCCGAAGAAGAACATGATCAGCGCCGCCACCAGCGTCGTCAGGTTGGCGTCGATGATGGTGCCCATGGCCTTGTTGAAGCCCGCGTCCAGCGAGGCGATGACGCTGCGTCCCTGTCGGGCTTCGTCGCGCATCCGCTCATAGATCAGCACATTGGCGTCAACCGCCACGGCAAAGGTCAGGATCAGACCCGCGATGCCGGGCAGGGTCAGGGTCGCCTGGGTCATGGACATGGCCGCGACGATCAGGATGCCGTTCAGCACCAGGCCGATCACCGAAATGCCCCCGAACAGCAGGCCATAGGCCAGGAACATGAAGACCACGATGACGACAAAGCCCAGCGCCGTCGCCTGCATGCCGCGATCGACGGCGTCCTTGCCCAATTCCGCAGTGACGGTCCGGCGTTCCTCGACATTGAGCGGCGCCGGCAGGGCCCCCCCGTTCAGCAGGCTGACCATCTCGCCGGCCGAGGCGATCGAATAATTGCCCTCGATGACGCCCGAGCCGCCCAGAATGGCGCTGCGGATCACCGGAGCCGAGATCACCTTCCCGTCCAGGATGATGGCAAACGGACGACCGATGTTGGCCGCGGTCGCCTCGCCAAATCGACGGGCGCCCTGGCTGTCAAAGTTGAAGCCGATGGCCGTCTGGCCGTTCTGGTCCTGGGTCACGAAGGCCCGGGTCAGGTTCTCCCCCGACACCAGCACGCGCCGCTTGACCAGCAGGGGGTTGCCCAGCTCATCCTGCATCAGCACGGCATCGGGCGGCACGCGCCCTTGCAGGGCGTCCTCCAGACTGTTGTCGACGTCGACCATCTGGAAGGTCAGCTGCGCCGTCTGGCCGATCACCCGTTCCAGCTCGGCGGGATCACTTTCACCCGGTGCCTGGATGACGATGCGATCCGTGCCCTGGCGGGTGATCGACGGCTCGCGCGTGCCCAGATTGTCGATCCGGCGGCGCACCACCTCGATCGACTGGCCCACGGCGTCCGGCCCCATGCTGTTCAGGGCGGCGTCGGTAAAGGCCACGCGCAGGCGGTTGTTCGACAGACGAGTCACCTGACGGTCGGCAACTCCGCCCACCCCCCCCCGGGTCACGACATCCCGGATTGCGGTAAAGGCGGCATCGACCTGGGTGTCCGTCGAAAAGGTCACAACGACCCCGGTTTCCTCGGGCTGGATCGCCACCGGGGTGATCTGCGCCTCGCTGAGGGTCTGACGGACATCCTCGACCGTATTGGCCACCCGCTTGGCCTGCATCTCGGTCACATCGACCTCGAGCAGCAGATACGAGCCGCCCTGCAGGTCGAGGCCCAGATTCAGCGTGTTCTTCGGCAGGAAGCCGGGCAGCGCCTCACGCTGGGCCGGGGTCAGCAGGCTCGGGTAGGCGAACAGTATTCCGAACGCCAGGGACAGGCCCAGAAGGATGACCTTCCAGCGCGACAGATGGATCATGGTTCGCTTCCCCGCAGGCTGGCCCTATCAGGCCTTGCTGCTTTTGGCCTTGCGTTCGATGGCGGCGGGCGCCGTGCGGTCACGGACTTCGGTGATCATGGTCTTGACCACACGGACGTTCACACCTTGGGCGATGTCCGCCATGACCTCATCGGCCTCGACGCGGGTCACCTTGCCGATCACGCCGCTGGACAGGACGATGGTGTCACCGCGCTTGACCGAGGCCACCAGTTCCTGGTGCGCCTTGACCCGCTTTTGCTGCGGACGGATCAGCAGGAAATAGAACAGGACAAAGATGGCGATGAACGGCAGGAAGTTCATCAGCAGCGCCATCATGCCGCCATCAGCGGTGGCGGCCATCAGCAGGATCGGGTCTTGGGCTGTCATGGTTTCTCCCGGCACGGAACGTTGTCCGGCCACGTGTCTCGAATGTGGCGCGGAACCTAGGGGGCCGGACGTCCGATTGCAACGGACACCGCCCCCCCGGACGCACTCTTATCGCGGAAGCTGCAACAGGGGGTCGAGCGCCGTCGGTTGATCGCCCTGCATCCGCCAGACTTCAAAGTGGATCGAGGCCTGTCCGTCGCCTGCCGTATCGCCCACGGTACCCAGCTGTGCCCCTGCGGCAATGTCGTCGCCTTCGCGCACTGTGGTGCTGCCCAGATGGCCATAGACGGTGCGCCAGCCATCACGGTGCAGGACCAGAACCGTCAGCCCCTGACCCGGCAGGGTGTCGCCGACGTAGCCCACCCGTCCGGCGGCCGAGGCCCGGACCGGGCTGCCCAGCGGGGCACCGATATTGATGCCGTTGTTGCGCTCGCCCATGCCCACGGGGCCGAAGCGGCGCAGGATCTCGCCGCGGACCGGCCAGTCCAGCGGGCCGCTGCGCGCGGTCGAGCCATTGGCGACGGGCGGCATCGGCGCATTGCCCGAGGGCGGCGGCGGCGGCGGCGGCAGGGCGCCCGACGGCACCCGGACCCCGGTCGGCGACGGCCCGGTGGCATAGGGATCACGCCCCGAATCCACAGCCGAGTCGGGCAGGATGACCTCGCCGCCGACGCTCAGCGCTGCGCGCGGGCCGAGGTCGTTCATCTCAATCAGCACCTGGATGGGCGTCAGGAACCGGCGACCGATTCCCGACAGGGTGTCGCCGGGCTGGACGGTGTAGCGGGCTCCGGCCACACGGCTGACCGGCAGCGCCTCCAGCGGGGGGGTCTCGGGGGGCGCGTCGACAGCCGCCGACCCCAGGGCTCCGCCCTCGACATCACCAACCGGCGCCGCCGTGCCGAACTCGACACCTGGCGGGGGTGCGCTCGGGCGAGAGGGAGGCGGGGCCTCGGTCGCCGTCACCACCCGGACCCCGGTCGGATTGACCGGCACCGGGCGGGTCGAATAGCGCGGCTCGGTCGGATAGCTGGCGCAGGCGGCCAGCGTCAGGACGCCGCCGGCCACGGCCAGAATATTGATCCACTGACGGACGCTGACCATGCGCGTCTCTCCCTCTCGATCCCGAATTCCGCTTCCCCCGGTGTGCCCCGGCGGCGCGCATAAGCCAACCCGTCAATCCGCACCAAAGTTGGGCGCAGACGTTAACAGCCCCCAATATACAGTCCGGAAATCCGGCCTCAGCCCTCCTTGGCCGTGCCCTCGACCAGTGGCACGAACCGCACCTCGCTCAGGCTCTCGCGGTGGAAGGACCCGTCCGGCTGGCCAACATAGCGGTTCAGCATCTGCACCGAGGTCCGCCCCACCGGGCAGACCAGGATGCCGCCGGGCTTCAGCTGTTTCAGCAGTTCGGTCGGCTCATGGGGGGCTGCGGCGGTGACCATGATCCGGTCGAACGGGGCCTGCTCGGGCCAGCCCAGCCCGCCATCGCCATGCCGCGTGATCACATTGTCGATCTGCAGGACCTTCAGCTTCGCCTCGGCCTCGCTCAGCAGGCTGCGGTAGCGTTCAACCGAATAGACATAGCGTGCCAGCCGGCTCAGCACCGCGCACTGATAGCCACTGCCCGTGCCGATCTCGAGCACCCGGTGGCGGGGCTGGACGTCCAGCGCCTGGGTCATCAGGCCGACGATATAGGGCTGCGAAATCGTCTGGG
>CAXICH010000229.1:0-3707 GCA_964022245.1 uncultured Alphaproteobacteria bacterium | reverse complement strand
GACGAGGACGAGATCGAGGACATCCAGACCATCGCCATGGTGCTGGCCGAAACGGTCGCGTCCGGCGAGCTCATGGGCCTCGACGAACTACGCGACGTCGAGGTGGCGCCGCACCGGCCCGAACGCTTCAAGGGCCAGAAATTCTCCGAGGGTCTCGCCTTCGGCCATGTCGTCCTGCACGAAGCCCCCCTGCCGCCCGAGAAGCTGCTGGCCGATGACACACCGCTCGAGGAAGAGCGACTGCGGGCCGGACTCGAGGCCCTCAAGGCCAATATCGACGCCATGCTGGACGGCAGCCAGGGCCTGTCCGGTCCCTCGTTCGAGGTGCTGGAAACCTACCGCATGTTCGCCGTCGACCGGGGCTGGAACCGCTCGCTGGAAGAGGCGGTCCGCTCGGGCCTGACCGCCGAGGCCGCCGTCGACCGGGTCCGGAACGAACACCGCGCCCGCTTCGCCAAGGCCCGCGATCCCTATATCCGCGAGCGCCTGCACGACCTTGAGGACCTGGCCAACCGCCTGCTGCGCGTCCTCGCCGGCGACCGTCCGGGCGAGCGCGACCTGCCCGAGGACACCATCCTCGTCGCCCGCAACCTCGGCCCCGCCGACCTGCTGGAGTATCCGCGCGAGCGGCTCAAGGGCCTGCTGCTGGAAGAAGGCTCGGCCGCCAGCCACGCCGCCATCGTCGCCCGCGCCCTGCAGATTCCGTGCGTGGGACGTATGGCCGGCCTCCGCGACCGCCTCAGCGAGGGCGATCTGGTCATTGCCGACGGCGAAACGGGTGAGGCCTATCTGCGCCCCCGCCCCGATGTGCTCGAGGCCGTCCAGGCCCGCCTCGACCTGCGCAGCAAGCGTCAGGCCGAGTTCGCCCGACTGCGCGACACGCCCGCCATCACCCTCGACGGCAAGCGCATCCAGCTGCTGACCAATGCCGGCCTTGCGGTCGATCTCGACAATCTGGACCAGACCGGGGCCGAGGGCATCGGCCTGTTCCGCACCGAGTTCCAGTTCATGGTGTCCGAGGAACTGCCGCGGCTGGACGCCCAGACCAACCTCTACCGCAAGGTGCTGGACACCGCCGGTGACCGGCCGGTGACCTTCCGCACCCTCGACATCGGCGGCGACAAGGTGCTGCCCTATCTCGAGGCGGAGCGCGAGGAGAACCCGGCCCTCGGCCGTCGCGCCATACGCCTGGGTCTCGACCGGCCCGGGCTGTTGCGTCTGCAACTGCGTGCGCTGCTGTCGGCCGCCGAGGGCCGCGAGCTGCGCGTCATGTTCCCCATGATCGCCACAGTCGACGAATTCCGCGCCGCCCGTGAGCTGGTCGATGTCGAGTGCGCCTGGGCCCGCAGGCGGGGCCGCAGCCTGCCCAGCCTGTTGCGGGTCGGGGCCATGATCGAATGCCCGTCGCTGCTCTGGCATCTGGACGCCCTGCTGCCCCTGACCGACTTCGTCTCGGTCGGGACCAACGATCTGCTCCAGTATATGTTCGCCGCCGACCGGACCAATCCGCTGGTTTCGGATCGCTATGATCCCCTGTCGCCCCCGGCGCTCAGGGCCCTCGCCGAGATCCAGCGGAAATGTGCCGAAACCGGAACGCCGGTGTCCGTATGCGGAGAACTGGCTGGCCGTCCGCTCGAGGCCTTTGCCCTTCTGACCCTCGGCTACACCCGCCTGTCCGCGCCGGCCGCCGGTGTCGGCCCGGTGAAGCGCATGTGCCTGTCGACCGACCTGGGACAGGCCCAGCGCGCCATGACCAGCCTGCTCGGCCTGTCCGCCGGCTCGATCCGCAACGAGATCGAGTCGCTGGCCCGGAAGTTGAACGTCGTGCTCTGAAGCGTCCCGTCCTGAAACGGTCCGGATGCTTAACGGGACGTTGATCGAGGGGCCACGATGGGTTATCCACAAGAGGATCGCAGAAGTCCTCCGGGGGGAGGCGAGAACCGTCACCCGGGTTTGTTAGGCACTGCGTCTTGGTTGAGTGCGGCATCACCGATGCCGATAGTTGGGTCGGGCCTCATGGCACTGGATACGGGGAACATCCCCGACGAGTTTCGGGCACATCCCGACTGGAAGGAGCCTGTTCCTCCCATCACGGATGCCGCGACTCTGGGCGACGGGCTCCGGGCAGCCCGCAAGGCCTCGGGCCGGTCGCTGGAAGACATGTCTGCCATCACCCGCGTCCACGTCCGCTATCTGCGCGCCCTTGAACAGAACGACACGTCCATCCTGCCCTCGCGGGTCTTCTCGATCGGCTATGTCCGCGCCTATGCCGGTGCGCTCGGCGTCGATGAACAGCTGGCGGTCGAACGGTTCAAACGCGACGTGCCCGACCCTTCCGTGCCGCTGCAGGCGCCGGTCGGCATCGCCTTCGAGGAAGTCCGCCGCTATTCCCCCCGCATCATCGGCGTTCTGGCCATCATCGGTCTGGCGGTCCTCGGCTGGAACGTCTTCCAGCGCGTCAGCCTGATGTCGCCGACCCAGCCGTCGGATCTGGTCGCTGTTCCCGAAAGCTGGTCTGTCGGATCAAGCCCGGGCGCCGTCAGCCTCGACATGCCCCAGCCGGCGCCGCCCGACCAGACGGTGCCCCCCCTCTATGTCACCCGGGGGCTCGAGACCGAGCTGACCGGCCTCACGGCCGCCGATGCCGAAGCGGCAGCCGCCGCCGACGCCGACACGGCGCCGGTGCAGAAGGCCTTCAATCCCCGCGGGGCCGTCTATGGCGCCGCCGCCACGGCGTCGCATGTGGTCATCCAGGCGCGCAAGGCCACCATTCTTGTGGTGCGTATGTCTGACGGCCGCGTCCTCTTCGCCCGTCAGCTGGCCGCCGGTGAAGCCTGGCGCGCGCCGGTCGGCGTCCAGGCCATCATCGACGTCGCCGATCCGTCGGCCTTCGACGTCTATCTGAACGGCGAGCATGGCGGCCGTCTGGAGCAGGCCCTGACTCCCCTGTCGCAACTCAACCGCCGCGCCGAGGCGCTCGCCCGCCAGGCCAGCGAGGCCATCGCCCGTCGCACCCAGGCCGCGGTCCGCTCGGCCCAGGGGCTCGGCCCGGTCGGCTGAGGCGACATCGTGCGCCGTGGCAATCGGGGCCGATAAGGACTATCTAAACCTCGCCATGTCCGAGCTCTCCCACGTCCGCCCCTGGCGCCACATCGAGCGCCGCCCCAGCCGCCAGATCATGGTCGGCAATGTCCCCGTGGGCGGCGGCGCGCCGATCACCGTCCAGTCGATGACCAATACGCTGACGTCGGACGCGGCCGCGACCCTGGATCAGATCCGTCAGCTGGAGGAGGCCGGGGCCGACATCGTCCGCGTCTCCTGCCCCGACGAGGACTCGACGGCGGCCTTCAGGACCATCGCCCGCGAATCCCGGGTGCCGCTGGTCGCCGATATCCATTTTCACTACAGGCGCGGTATCGAGGCGGCCGAGGCCGGCGCCGCCTGCCTGCGGATCAATCCCGGCAATATCGGCTCGGCCGACCGGGTGCGCGAGGTCATCCAGGCCGCCCGCGACCACGGCTGTTCCATGCGCATCGGCGTCAACGCCGGCTCGCTGGAACGCGATCTGCTCGAAAAATACGGCGAGCCCTGCCCCGAGGCCATGGTCGAGTCCGCGCTCAACCACGCCCGCATCCTGCAGGACCACGATTTTCACGAGTTCAAGATCTCGGTGAAGGCCTCCGACCCCTTCCTGACCGTCGCCGCCT
>CAXICH010000228.1:0-3727 GCA_964022245.1 uncultured Alphaproteobacteria bacterium | reverse complement strand
CGGCGTTCCGCATTGCGGGCGGTATCCTGCTGCTGCTGCTGGGCCTCGACATGGCGCGCGAGGACTTCCTGAAAATCTTCGCCGATGCCGATGCCCAGTCCGATCTGGCCGATGTTCGCGGCTATGCCCGCCGCCGGTTCCAGCGGCTGATCGTGCCGTTCGCCATGCCGCTGCTGATCGGGCCGGGCGCCATCTCGACCATCATCATCCAGGCAGGCGAGGCCACCAGGATCGGTCCGTCCGGTCAGGTCGCCGGGGTGGCCGCTATTGTCGCCGCCGGTCTGGCCACCTTCATCTGTTTCGCCATGACCGGGCCGATCAGCCGCCTGCTGGGCGAGGTCGGCATGGCCATTGTGGTGCGGGTGCTGGGCCTGATCCTGTGCGCCCTGGCGATCCAGTTCATCCTGGCGGGCCTCGGCGAAGCCATACCCGGCATGTTCTCGGGCGATGTGACGGCGCCGTATCCGGCCGGCGGTCACTAGATCCGCTTCAGCCGTTTTGCGTGGCCGCCGACCATGGAAAGGGCCATGCCGTCGGGCAGATGTTTGGCCAGACCGGCCATGAGGTTGTTCATGACGCCCGGGGTCACCTGCGGGCGGTTGGCCTCGCAGGCCTGCCAGCCGACGCGGGCCACATGGTCAGCGGTCTGCCACATCCACGCGGGATAGGCGGTCGAGACCTCCTCGCGCGTGCCGTTCACATCGTGGAATTCGGTCAGGGTGTAGCCGGGGCAGAGGGCGGTCACGTGCACACCCGTGCCGCGCATCTCCAGCCATAGCCCCTGCGAGGCCTTGATCAGGAAGCTCTTGATCGGGCCGTACAGGGTATCGCCGCCGGTCGCGGGCATCCGCCCGGCGAGAGAAGCGACGTTCAGAACCCGGCCAAAGCCCCGCTCGACCATGCCCGGCACCAGCGCCCGGCTGAGCTGGACCGGCGCGGTCAGCATGACCCGGATCATGGCCTGCTGATCGGCCGGCGGGGTGTTCATAAAGCCTTCGGTGCGGCTGAAGCCGGCATTGTTGACCAGGCCGTCGACGGTCAGGCCGAGCGCCGCGATGTCGGCCACCAGCCGGTCGGCGGCACCCTCCACTCCCAGATCGGCGAGGATTACCCGCGTATCGCAGCCGTGCGCAGCGTTGAGCTCTGCGGCGAGAGCCTCCAGCGGCTCCCTGCGGCGGGCGGTCAGGATCAGATCCCAGCCCTCGGCGGCGCAGACGGTGGCGAGGGCCCGGCCGATACCGGCTGAAGCACCGGTGACCAGCACCCGCCTGCGGGTCATTTGACGGCGGCGACCGGAAGGGCGAACCCGGCCAGCGACGGCGGGTTTTCGGCCAGCAGGTCGGCGATGGTGATGCGCGACAGGGCCTCGCCCGCGGCCCGGTCTGCGGCGATCAGGGCCCGGGCCACCTGTCTCGGAATATGTTCGCCCACCGGACAGCCCTTTGCCCCCGCGGGCGGAGAGCCCAGATGGGCACAGCCATTCACAGCCTTAAGGACCTCGTCCAGGCGGATGCTGTCCGGACGGCGCAGCAGCCAGGCGCCGCCGCTGGCCCCCGAGCGCGTCTCGATCAGGCCGGCACGCGCCAGAAGGCCGGTCACGCGGCGGATCACCACGGGATTGGTCGGCACCGAGGCCGCCAGAATGGCGCTGGGCACCGCCTGGGCAGGCCCATAGGCGCCCTTGTGGGCCAGATAGGCCAGGGCGTGGGCCGCGACGGGAAATCTTTGACTGTCGGACATGGGTTTCGGGTTCCGTATGCGGATTTAGGCGTTTGTCGCAGGAATCACAAACGCGCGGCCGAAGGGCCGGGACCGGGGGCTACGATTGAACCGTCCGTCGAAAGGGTCTAAAGCCCCGCGGCTTTATGGAAGGGACCGTCCCCCCACGGCTTCCGGAGACCAGGCATGACCGGGGATACCCCCAGGCCCGACGCACCGCCCCCGGGTGACGCGTCAGGCCCCGCAGCGCCTAAAGCCGCCCCCGATGCAGCCGCGCCCCACGACGGGCACGGCGGTCATGGGCTCGCGGGCAAGGGCAAGCTGGGTCTGGTCATCGGCGCCATCGGTGTGGTGTTCGGCGACATCGGCACCAGCCCGCTCTACGCCATGCGCGAGGCCTTGCACCACAGCCGGTCGGGCGGCACCGCCGAAATGGCCGTTCTGGGCGTCGTGTCCCTGGTCTTCTGGGCCCTGATCCTCGTGGTGACGATCAAATACGTCGTCTTCCTGACCCGGGCCGACAACAAGGGTGAGGGCGGCACGCTGGCGCTGATGGCGCTGGCCCAGCACGCCATCGGCAAACGCTCGGCGGTCGTTTTCCTGCTGGGGGTGGTCGGGGCGGCGCTGTTCTACGGCGACGGCATCATCACCCCGGCGATTTCCGTGGTTTCAGCTGTCGAGGGCCTGCGCGATGCGCCGGGCATGGGCGATATGTTCGCGCCCTTCGTCCTGCCGATTGCGGCCGGTATCCTGATCGCCCTGTTCATGATCCAGTCGCGCGGTACCGGCAGTATGGCGCGCTGGTTCGGCCCCTTGACCCTGATCTGGTTTCTGGTGCTGGCGGGGCTGGGTCTTTATCATATCTTTGACGACGTCTCGATCCTGCGGGCCCTGTCGCCCCACTATGGCGTGACCTTCCTGATCTCCAACGGCTTTGTCGGCTTTGTCATCCTCGGCAGCGTCTTCCTCGCCGTGACCGGGGCCGAGGCCCTCTATGCCGACATGGGCCATTTCGGAAAGTCCCCGATCCGCAAGGCCTGGCTGTGGGTGGTCCTGCCGTGCCTGATGCTCAACTATCTGGGCCAGGGCGCGCTGGTGCTGGCCGATCGCACGGCGGCCGCCAACCCCTTCTGGTCGATGGTGCCGGACGTGGCCTACTGGCCGGTGCTGGTCATGGCCACCATCGCCACCGTCATCGCCAGCCAGGCTGTCATCACCGGCGCCTTCTCGGTCACTCAGCAGGCGGTTCACCTCGGCCTCCTGCCGCGGCTCAAGATCCTCAACACCTCGGAGGATCTGGCCGGCCAGATCTATGTGCCGTCGATCAATCTGCTGCTGATGGTCGGGGTGTTGCTGCTGCTGGTGACCTTCCAGACGTCCAGTGCGCTGGCCGCCGCCTATGGGATCGCCGTCACCGGCACCATGTTCATCGACAGCCTGCTGGCCTGGTTCATCGTCCGGCGCCTGTGGAACTGGAAGCTGGGGCCGAGCCTTGCGGTCATTCTGCCGTTCGTGACCATCGATCTGGTGTTCATGACCTCCAACCTGCTGAAAATCCCGCAGGGGGCCTGGTTCCCGCTGGCGCTCGGCCTCGGCCTCGTCCTGCTGATGCTGACCTGGGTCCGCGGCACGCAGATCCTGACGGCCAAGACCCGGCGCGACAGCCTGCCGCTGTCCGATCTGATCGAGATGCTGTCGGCGCGGCCCCCGCACCGAACGGCGGGGACGGCCATCTTCCTGACCTCGGATCCCGGTGTCGCCCCGGTCGCCCTGATGCATAATCTCAAGCACAACAAGGTGCTGCACGAGAAGAACATCATCCTGACGGTCAAGACCGTCGACCGGCCGCGCGTCCGCGACGACAACCGTATCGCGATTGAACCGATCAATGATGACTTCAAGCGGGTCGTGCTGTCCTACGGCTTCATGGAGCAGCCCAATGTGCCCAAGGCGCTGGGCCTGTGCCGCAAGCAGGGGCTGAAGTTCGACATCATGTCGACCAGCTTCT
>CAXICH010000227.1:0-3758 GCA_964022245.1 uncultured Alphaproteobacteria bacterium | reverse complement strand
CCAACAGCCTGTGGCGCACCGGGGCCCGCACCTTCTTCGGCGACCAGCGCGCCCGCTATGTCGGCGACATTGTCACGGTCCGGATCGACATCGACGACAGCGCCCAGACCCAGAACTCGACGGAACGGTCCCGCACCAATGACGCCTCGGGCGGCGTCACCAACTTCTTCGGGCTGGAGAACAGTATTGGCCGGGCCTTCCCCGGCGGCTTTGACCCGGCCAATATGGTCGGCGTCGAGGGACAGGCCAATGCCTCCGGGTCCGGCAGTGTCAGTCGCTCGGAACGCGTCAGCCTGACCATCGCCGCCGTCGTCACCGACGTCCTGCCCAATGGCAATCTGATCATCCAGGGCCGTCAGGAGGTCCGCACCAACCGCGAGGTGCGTGAACTGACCGTCGCCGGTATCGTTCGCCCGCAGGACATCTCCTCGGCCAACAGCATCGACCACACCCAGATCGCCGAGGCCCGTATCTCCTACGGCGGTCGCGGCGACATCAGCCGCATGCAGGCCACCCCTGCGGCCCAGTCCCTGGTCGAGCGTTTCAGCCCCTTCTGACCCCGACCGCTCACCCTGCCGTGCACCCCCGGCAATTTCTGCCGGGGGTAGAAGCTTGGCCGTGAACCGTTAACGGACGTCGGCGTTCTCCTCGCAACAGAGGTGTTCGCATGTTCAAGATTCTCATCCCCGCCGTCGCTGCCCTGGGCCTGGTCGCCCACGCCGCCCAGAGCTACACCGCCGAAGGCGGGGTAGCCGCGGCCCCGGTCATGGTGGTGGCCGCGACGTCGGTCGACGCAGCCCCCGCCGCGCCGGCCATGGACTGGCATTTCCACAGCGAAGGTGACACCGCCAAACTGGCCTATGGAGTCGCCAACTCGGACCAGCTGGTCCTGATGCTGACCTGCCAGACCGGACAGGACATGATTTCGGCTCTTGGCTCGGTCCGCACCGAGGCCGAAACCGCAACGGAGCAGACCTCCTACCGCGATCCCATGACCGGCGGCATCCTGCACGAAGCGGAAATCAACCGGCACGACGCCGCGCTGGCCGATCTGGCCGCCACCGGCAAGATGACGGTCGTCAGCGATCAGGGAAAGGTGGCCATCGGCTCGGACGCGACCGATCAGGAAGCCGTGAAAGCCTTCTTCGCCTCTTGCGGATCGGCCCCGGCCTGATCATCTCTTCTCCGTTCAGGAGGGGACACCATGATTTTGACGCTGACTGCCATACTGGCTTTGCAGGCAGGCCCGCTCCAGGCGGAAGGGTGGGTGTGGTCCCTCTACGAGGACACGCGTGAGACCGTCCTGGCGCGTGAAATTCCCGACACCGACCGCCTGACGACCACACTGGCCTGCGCCCCCGGCTCCGGCCGGGTGGTGGTCAGCTTCTATGACCTGCCGGCCCGCGCGGGCTTTGCCAGCTTTGTCTCCGGCGATGCCAGCGGGACGGCGGAAATGGCGGCGGGCGATGCCAGCGACCCTTTCTCCCTCACCCTCCGCACGGACCATCCGGCAGTCGCCAATTTTACCGCCACGGGATCGCTGGAAGTGGTGGCGGGCGATCAGACCCGGACGATCACCTTCTCGCGCCCCCATCTTGCAAAGCTGCGCCGTTTCACGGAAATCTGTGCGGGTTGAGCCGGACCGCTCGGGGGACCTCATGCGCGCCACCATACGGCTTGAAATCGCCGCTCTCACCGCCGCGACCCTGACCCTCGGGGCCTGTGCCTCGATGGAGGTCGCGCCCACGGCCCTCAGCCCCGACATCTCGCCGGACTCCGCCCCCCGGCCGATCGCCGACCACGACTGGGCGCTCTTCATCGAGGACGACCAGGCCTCGCTGGCCTATGGCCGGGACGAGAGTGACGATGTGTGGCTGTCGCTGGCCTGCGACAGGGGCAGTGGCCGCCTCGACCTGTTCCGCCCGGCCGATGCCGACGGCCAGCCGGTCATCTACCTCGAGTCCGGCGGCGAGACCGAACGCTTTACCGGCAAGGTCGAGCCCTCCGAACTGTTCGAGCACGGCGAGGTGCTGGCCGAGGCTCCGACGACGCCCCCGGTCTTCCAGCGGTTTCGCAGGCTCGGCTGGCTGGGCCTTCATGACGCCGAGGGCCGCGCCCTGATGGTCGCCCACCCCGCCTCCACCGACCGCATAGAGCGCTTCTTCGCCCACTGCGGCTGAGCCGCTTGACGCGACCGGCCCCCTCGTCTCGACTGTTGTCTCGAACTCAGGGGGATGACAGATGAACCGACCGGCTCTGGCCACGGCGCTTGCGGCGCTCATGATCGGGCTTTCCGCCTGCGCGACGGCCGGGTCCGACCCCGCGTCACCGCCCATCGTCGCCTCGACCGCGAGCGGGGCCTTGGCCGCCGTCCTCACCGACTATGAGGCCTTCCTCAAACGCCACGACCCCTTCGGCGCCGCGCAGGAAGGCGACGAGGCCGCGCGGTCGCGCCTGCCCGATCTGTCGCGTCAGGGCGAACTGGCCCGCCGGCCTGAACTGGTGGCCCTGTCCGACCGGTTGGCCGCCATCGATGTCGCCGCCCTCAGCCCTGCCGAGGCCCAGAACCACGCCTTTGCCAGCTGGCTGATCACCCGCGCCATCGAGGGTATCGACCTCGACGTCTCTCGCATGGCTTTCAACTCCGAGGGCGGCTTTGGCCAGTCCGCCGCCTACATCGCCGGCTCCGCCCGCCTGACCGACCGCGACGACGTCGAGGCCTGGCTGACCCGGCTGGAAAACATGGGCCCCCTGTTCGACGCCACCCTGGCCAATGCCCGGCGCGGCCTCGAAACCGGCCTGCTCCAGTCCCGCTCGGTGGTCGAAAGCGCCCTGCTGCTGGCCGAAGCCGACGCCGCCTTGACCGCCGCCACCGATCCGCTGCTGCGCCCTACCGCCAACCTTCCCGCCTCCCTCCCCGAAGCCGAGCGCCGCGCGTATCAGGCCCGTGCCGAGGCCGTTATCCGCGACCACATCCAGCCGCGCCGCCGCGCCTGGCGGGACTTCCTCAAGGACGACTATCTGCCGGTCGCGCCCGAAACTCCCGGTCTGGTCCACCGCCCGGGCGGCCGCGACATCTATGCCTGGCTGGTGCGCGGCTACACCACCACCGACCTGACCCCGGACCAGGTCCACCAGATCGGCCTCGACGAGGTCGCCCGCATCCGCGCCCGGATGGAGATCGAGATGCGCGCGGCGGGATGGACGGGCGACTTCCCGGGCTTCCTAACTTTCCTGCGCACCGACCCGCAGTTCTATGCGTCCAGCCGCGAGGAACTGCTGGAAAAGGCCTCGGAGATGGCCAAGCGCGCCGATGACGGCCTGCCCGCCCTGTTCGGCACTCTGCCCCGCCTGCCCTAAGGCGTGCGCCCCGTGCCCGCCGAGATCGAGGCCAACTACACCACCGGCCGCTACTTCTCCGGCTCGATGCGGAACGGCATCGCCGGCGGCTATATGGTCAACACCTCGAAGCTGGATCAGCGCCCGCTGTACGAACTCCCGGCCCTGACCCTCCACGAGGCCGTCCCCGGCCACCATCTGCAGATCGCCCTGCAACAGGAAGCGGCCGACCAGCCCTATTTCCGGCGCGACGCCAATGTCACCGCCTTCACCGAGGGCTGGGGCCTCTATGCCGAATTCCTCGGCGAGGAGATGGACTTCTACCGCACCCCCTACGAGCGCTTCGGCCGCCTCAGCTACGAGATGTGGCGCGCCTGCCGTCTGGTGGCCGACACCGGCATGCACTGGATGGGCTGGTC
>CAXICH010000226.1:0-3793 GCA_964022245.1 uncultured Alphaproteobacteria bacterium | reverse complement strand
AGCAGGATGAACAGGAACAGCACCAGAATCTGCGGCAGGAACACCAGCACGCTGCCGACCCCGGAGATCAGCCCGTCGACGATCAGGCTCTGCAACAGGCCGTCGGGCATGATCCCCGCGACCCAGCCGCCCAGAGCGCCCAGTCCCATGTCGATGGCATCCATGCCGGGCGCGGCCCAGCTGAACACCGCCTGGAACATCACAAACAGCAGCGCCAGCAGGATCAGCAGTCCGCCGACCGGGTGCAGCAGCACGCCGTCGATCTTTCCGGTCAGGGTGTCGGGCCGTTCGGGCGGCCGCACATGGGCCGACAGGATGCGGCTGGCCTCGCGGTGCGCCGCGCGGATCTCGCTGACATCCGGCTCCTGCCAGGTCGAGGGACGGGCCGCAGTCGAGGCCAGCACCGCCTGCACCGTGGCGAGCAGCTCATCCAGCCCCCGCTTGCGGGTCGCCACCGTGGTCACCACGGGCATGCCGATCGCCCTGGACAGACCCTCGAGATCGATCCTCAAACCCTGCCGCTCGGCGATATCATACATGTTCAGCGCCATGACCGCCGGAAGACCAACCGCCCTGATCTCCAGCGCCAGCCGCAGCACCAGCCGCAGGTTGGTGGCATCGGCAACTACCACCAGCACATCCGGCACATCCTCGGGCCGGCGGCCCAGCACCACATCGCGGGTGATGACCTCGTCCGGGCTGCGCGCCCGCAGCGAATAGGTCCCCGGCAGGTCCAGCACCGTCATTGGCGTTCCGTCCGGGGCCTTGATGGCGCCGGCCTTTCGCTCGACCGTCACGCCGGCATAGTTGGCGACCTTCTGCCGACTGCCCGTCAGGGCATTGAACAGGGCGGTCTTGCCGCTGTTTGGATTGCCGACCAGGGCAACCGTCGTCATCGACGCGCTCATACCGGGGTGTCCGCCCCGTCCAGACGCAGACTCAGGCCGCGCACCTCATGCCGCCTCAGCGCAATCCGCATGCCCTCGACGTCCAGCACGACCGGGTCACGCCCGACCGGCCCCTCGTGCAAAATGCCGACCCGGGCCCCCTCGACCAGACCGAACTCCAGCAGTCGCCGTTCCAGCTCCAGCGCATCGGCGGGGTCATCCTCTATCGCCTCGACGGCGTGAATCCGGCCCTCCTGACCCCGGCGGGCCCGGCTCAGCTTGATGATATCGGTCATGGAAATTCGAACTGCCGTCGCGGGTCGGGCGGAAATCAGGGGGCCACAACCGTCCGCGTTCGGCGCGCCTTCCAGTTGACAGTGATTATCAGGTGCTGCCCCGCGTCGTCCAGTCCGCTTGTCGATTTCCACCGCTCGACCTATGCGGGACGGAACACGGAGCCCCTGATGACCCTCTCCCCGACTGTCCGCTTCGCCGGCCTCGTCCTCGCAACTCTCGCCATCTCTGCCTGTGGCGAGGCCTCGGGGCCGGAAGCGCCGAAAGCGCCCCCGCCCGCGCCCCTGACTGCAGAACAGATCGGCGTCGCCATCGCAGCCCTCCCGGCTCCCTATAACGAAGCCGATTACGACAACGGCCGGCGTGCCTTCGCCCGCTGCCGCGCCTGTCACACCATCACCCCGGGCGGCCCCAACATGACCGGGCCCAACCTCTACGGCCTGTTTGGTCGCGCCGCCGGGCGACACGAGGGTTACAACTATTCAAAGGCCCTGCAGGCGGCGGATTTCACCTGGGACGCCGAGCGGCTCGACCAGTGGCTGGCCAATCCCCGCACCTTCCTGCCCGGCAACAAGATGAGCTTCGCCGGCGTGCCTGACGACCAGGACCGCCGCGACCTGATCGCCTGGCTCAAGCTCGAGACCTCGCCTCGCTAGGCCAGCCTATTCGGCGGCTTTCGGCAGGGCGTCATTGGCAGCGACTTCCTGCGCTTCCCATTCCTCGATCTTGCGCGCCGTATACTCCGGCGAGCGCGTGAACCGAGCCAGCACGCCATAGATCACCGGCACCACGAACAGCGTCAACAGGGTCGCGAACATTGCCCCGGCAAAGATGACCACGCCGATGGTCTGGCGACTGCCGGCGCCCGCCCCTTGCCAGAGCACCAGCGGAAGAGCGCCGAAGGCGGTGGCGATCGAGGTCATGATGATCGGCCGCAGCCGCAGGGTCGACGACTCGATGATCGCCTCGCGGACCGTCCGGCCCTGATCGCGCAGCTGGTTCGCGAACTCCACAATCAGGATGCCGTTCTTGGCCGCCACCCCGATCAGGATGATCAGGCCGATCTGGGAATAGATGTTCAGGCTCGACCCGGCCATCACCAGACCGAACAGCCCGCCGGCAGCCGCCAGCGGCACCGTCAGCATGATCACCGCCGGCGTGATCCAGCTCTCGAACTGGGCAGCGAGAACGAGGAAGACCAGCACCAGCGCCAGACCAAAGGCCCAGGCTACGGCATTGCCGGCCTCCCTCTGGTCGCGGGCGGCGCCGTCCCACTGCACATTGACCACCCCCTGAGGCTGTTCATCGGCCCGCGCCTGCAGAAACGCCATGGCATCCGCCAGGGTCGTGCCTTCGGTCAGATCCGCCTGCAGGCTGATGGCCCGCTGACGGTCCTGGCGACGGCGGTCGGGCGTGTCGCCCGAGGTCTTGGTGGTGACCACGGCAGACAGCGGCACCAGATCCCCGCCCCCGGTCGCGACATAGAGCGAGCCCAGATCGCTGACGTCGCTGCGGTTCTCGCGCTCGGTCTGCAGGATGACATCATACTCCTGCCCCCCCTTGATATAGGTCGTGGCCCGACGCGATCCGAACATTGTTTCCAGCGTCCGCCCGATCTGCTGGGACGAGACGCCGAGCCCGGCCGCCGTCTGCGGATCGACATCGACCAGCAGGCGCGGCGCATTGGGCTCATAGTTCAGCCGCGGGCGTGAAAAGCCGGGATAGGCCTGCGCCGCGGCCAGCACCGGCTGCAGCCAGCGATACATCTCGCCATAGTCGGACCCTGTCACGACCATCTCGACGCTGTTCGAATTGCCGCCCCCGCGCTGGAAACTGCCCGGCACGCTGGAGTTGACCTGGGCGTCGGTCTGACCCCGCAGTCGGCCGTTGATCTCGGCCGAGATCTCGGCCGCCGACCGGCTTCGCTCGGACCAGTCGGACAGGATCATCACCGCATTGCCCGAGTTGAAGCTGCCGCCGCCAAAGCCCGGCGCCGACACCAGATAGCTGTCTGCCTCCCCCGACGCCTTGTACTCGGCCAGGATCGGCTCCAGCCCCAGCATGATGCGCCGCGTGTATTCGAAGCCCGCACCTTCCGGTCCCTGAACCCGCACGCTCACCCGTCCCCGGTCCTCGTCGGGCACCAGCTCGTTCGGCAGGCTCAGGAACATGAAGACCCCGCCTGCCGCGACGACGGCAATCAGTCCGACCATGCCGACGACGGCGATGCGCTTGCCCAGCATCATGTCCAGCGAGTTGCGATAGGAGTTCTTGACCTGGTCCATGCCCCGGTCGACCTTGCGCGCCAGCCAGCCCGCCCCCGAGGCCGGACGCAGGATCTTGGATGCCAGCATGGGCGACAGGCTGAGCGCCAGGAATGCCGAGAACGCCACGGCCGCCGCAATCGCGGCCGCCAGCTCGACGAACAGACGCCCGACATAGCCGGGCAGGAACAGCAACGGCGCGAACACCGACAGCAGCACGACAGTCGTCGCCACGACGGCAAAGAATACCTGCCGCGCGCCGCGCTCGGCGGCCACCAGCGGCGGCTCGCCGTGGTCCAGCCGCCGCTGGATGTTCTCGGTCACCACGATCGCATCGTCGACCACCAG
>CAXICH010000225.1:0-3812 GCA_964022245.1 uncultured Alphaproteobacteria bacterium | reverse complement strand
CGGCCCCGTAGAGGGTGGACTGGCCGACGTTGTCGACGAAGCTGGCGATGCCGCCGACGGCCGGCACCTGGGTGGTGACCTGCTGGTCTTCGTACTGGTTGTAGAAGATCGACGAGCTGAACGACAGCGGACCCGCACGTCCCTTCAGGCCGATCTCATAGCTGTCGACCGTTTCCGGCTCATAGCCGTTGACGGTGTCCGGCGTCAGGATGGCGTCGCCGCGCATGTCGAAACCACCGGACTTGAAGCCCGACGACCAGGAGGCATAGCCCGTGATGGCGTCCGAGAAGTCGTACGACAGGGCGACCCGCGGCGAGATGTCATCAAAGGTGCGGTCGGCGGTGTAGTCCGTCCGCAGGAGCAGCGGCGCGCGCGGCGTGCCGCCCAGCAGCGGCGAGCGGGTGGCGCCCAGATAGTTGGCGCGGAACACGGTGCCGGTCTTGCTGTCCTCGGTGTAGCGGATGCCCAAGCCCAGGTGCAGACGTTCCGTCAGGTCGAGGTTCACATCGGCGAACAGGGCGACGCTCTCGGTCTCGACCACACCGCCGGTGCCGATCACGATCCCGGCGTTGCCGAGAATGGTGTCAAAGGCGCCTTCGGCCGAGGCGTCCAGATAGAAGACGCCAAACACGCCCTGGATCCGGTCATAGTCGAACTGGAACTGGAGCTCGGTCGTGAACTGGTCGTCGGCATAATAGGCCGGGATGTCCAGCGTCGGGGCCGGCGTATTGTCGAAGTCGATGACCGTATCGGTGCGGCCCTCGCGCCAGGCGGTGATCGCCTTGAAGGTCCAGTGCTCGCTGACGTCCACCTGGCCGGTGAAGGACAGGCCTTCGCTTTCGACCGAGTTCTCGTCGCCGACACCGGCAAAGGTGTCATAGACGCTGTCCGGCGATCCGGCGCCCGGACCGACGCCGGCTACTTCGCGGTGGCCGTGGCGGGGGGCGGAGTCGTCCTGGGTGCGGTCATAGGCGAGACGGAAGAAGACTTCGTCACGCGGCGTGAATTCGGCGCTCGCGCGGAAGGCGGTAACGTCCTTGTCGTAGTGTTCGGCGCCGGTGTTCAGGTTCGAGCCGTAGCCGTCGCGGGTCAGGCTGGCGAAGGCGCCGCCGACGCGGAAGCTGTCGCTGAGCGGCACGCTGCCCGAGGCGACCAGGTCGACCTGGTTGTAGCTGCCGTAGGCGCCGCGGAGGGTGGCCTCGGCCTCCTGCGACAGGCGAGAGGTCACATATTTGATGGCGCCGCCGACGGTGTTGCGGCCGTACAGCGAGCCTTGCGGGCCGCGCAGTACCTCGATGCGTTCGATGTCGAAGATGTCGAGTACCGCCGCCTGCGGGCGGGCCACATAGACGTCATCGACATACAGGCCGACGCCGGGCTCGAAGCCCCACAGCGGGTCCTGCTGGCCGACGCCGCGGATGAAGGAGATCAGCGTCGAGTTGGAGCCGCGGGCCACCTGGACGGTCGCGTTCGGCGTCTGCTGCTGCAGGGTGGTGATGTCGGTCGCGCCGGTTTCTTCCAGCCGCTCGGACGACAGGGCGGTCACGGCGACCGGCACGTCCTTCAGCTGCTCGTCACGGCGACGGGCGGTGACAATGATTTCATCCAGCGAGGTCACGGACGGATCTTGCGACCGCGCCTCCTGGGCGATGGCGGTGACGGACAGCGCGCTCCAAGCGGCTCCCGCCAGAAGGACGGTCTTTACGAGTCTGTTCATTTGAAACCCCAATCTCTGTTTCCAGCCCAAGACGCTTTTATTCAGCGTTCAATGATTTTCGGCAGACTGACCCCGTTTTTGCCCGTCTGTCAAACGGCCACGCCTGTCCGGACGCGGAATTCAAGCGGGGCTGTGGCAGGAATGCATACCCCGCGCGGGCGTCTGGATGTGTGATTGCCGGACGGGGGCGGCGCGACTAGCCTTGTCCGCATGAGCAAGATCACCGCGCCCCCGCTTCCCGTTCTGCCCGCCGAGACCGGGCGCGGCGTCCGCGGCGAGTCCACGGCCAGGCGGGGCCGACCGCCCAAGAGTCAGGGCGTGCGTCACGGCGAAACGCGGGAATCGATCCTCGATGCGGCCGAGGACCTGTTCTCCAAGCACGGCTTTTACGGGGTCACGATCCGCGAGGTCGCGCGCGAGGCCGGCGTCGACACGGCCCTCGTCCATTACTATTTCGGGGCCAAGCGCGACCTGTTTGACGCGGTCTTCCTGCGCCGGGCCGAGGTCTGGAACAATGAGCGGGTCGAGGCGATTAACCGCTATGCCCGCGAGCACGACGGAGCGATGACGCTGGAGGGCCTGCTGGAGGCCTTCCTCAAGCCGCCCTTCCAGTGGTCGCTGAAAGGGGGGCCGGGCTGGAAGCACTATTCCGCCCTCGTCGCCCAGACCAACGCCAATCCGACCTTCGGAGGCGAGACCATGGCGCGCTATTTCGACCCGTCAATCCGGCGCCTGATCGATCTGCTGCGGGTCGTGCTGCCCGGGGCCAGCGATGCGGACCTCTACTGGGGATGGCACAATCTGTCGGGCGCCCTGACCCTGACCCTGGGCGAGACGGGACGACTGGACCGGCTGTCGGGCGGACTCTGTCAGTCCGGCGATCTCGACAGCGCCTGCGACTATATGGTGCGCTTCGCGTCGGCCGGGTTCCGGGCTGTCAGCAAACCGAAAGACTAGGCGGCCTCAGGCTCTGCCGGCGCGGCATCCTTGCCCTTGCCCTTGCCGGCCTTTTTGCCAGACTTTTTCGACGCGGCCTTTTCGGCCTTTTGCGCGGCTTTCTCGGCCTTGCGAAGCTCCTTGAGCCGCTTCTTCTCGGCGCGCGCCTCTGCCATGGCTTCCTCGGGGGCGGCATCGGCGGCGCCGGCCAGCTCTCCGAGGGTCTCGAGGAAACTCTCGCGGCGGCCCTTGGGCAGCAGGGCCATGATCTGCCGGTCGGCCTCGACCACGCGCGGCCGCGCATCCGCCAGGGCTGTCTCGCCTTCCGGGGTCAGGCGCACGGCCATGGCGCGCGCATCCAGGGTCGACCGCTCGCGCGACAACAGCCCGCGCTGCGCCATGCGGGCCACCAGATCGGCGAGGGTTGAACGGTCTATGCCGGTCGCCTTGACCAGATCGGTCTGGGTCAGGCCGGCGCGCAGCGACACGGCCTCGAGCACGGCGAACTGGCGTTGCGTCAGGCCGTCGGACCCGACTTCGCGGGCATAGATGTCGAGCGCAAGTTGCAGGGTTCGGTGGATCAGATGGCTGGGCGACTCGGCGAGGGAGCCGGCCTCGCGGGCCTTCTTGCCGGACTTCACCATGACCGATCACCTCCCCTGACGCACCTCAGTGCCGACAGGGCTATCAGGGCCGCTTTACGCTTTCGCGACGGCTGCGCGACATTTCTTCCGTCTGCATCCCGGGCCCGTCAGGGGGCCGCATTGGGGCCGGGCGGCGGGGGGGTGCTCTCACCCCCGGTCTCCGGCTGCAGATTGCGGAAAATCAGCGGCAGATTGCTGAGACCGAACACGGAGGAGGCGATCCACAGCACGCCCCGGAAACTGACCCAGACGTCGGCCGGATCAATGCCGTCATAGCCCAGTTGACCGGTTGCCCAGCCGACCAGGGCCTCGCTGCGCACCGCCTCATTGACGAGGGCGACGGCGGCGAAGAACAGGCCATAGCGCACGGTCAGGATCTTCCATGCGCGGTCATTGATCGGGATGACCGTCCCCAGCAGGGCCTTGAGCGGCTGTTTGCCCATCTTGAGCCCGCCCAGCAGCAGGATCGACAGGCTGAGGTTCAGGATGGTGACCTTCAGCTTCACCCACAGATC
>CAXICH010000224.1:0-3822 GCA_964022245.1 uncultured Alphaproteobacteria bacterium | reverse complement strand
CCCGGTGTGGGGCTGGTACTGGCCGTTGACGTAGGCGATGCGGGACATCAGGCGTCGCTCGGCTCGATGTCGTCGTCGCCGCCGCGCGCGGGGGAGACACCCAGCGACTTCAGCTTGCGGTGCAGGGCCGAGCGCTCCATGCCGATAAAGCCTGCGGTGCGCGAGATATTGCCGCCGAAGCGCATGATCTGGGCCGCCAGATATTCGCGCTCGAACACCTCGCGCGCCTCGCGCAACGGCAGGGCGATGATGCGCTCATTGCCCATCGACAGGGTGGCGTTGTCCGAGGGACCGTCCTGGGGAAGCATGTCTGCGGTGATCGGCTCGGAGGGGTCGCCGGTGGCGAGGATCAGCAGCCGCTCGATATTGTTCCGGAGTTGACGGACATTGCCGGGCCAGGGATTGACCTGCATGACCGCGACGGCGTCCTCGCCGATACGCCGGCGCGGCAGACCCTGAGAGATGCAGATGCTCTCGGTGAAATATTCGATCATCTCGGCGATGTCCTCGCGGCGTTCTGACAGCGGCGGGACGCGGATCGGCACGACGGCCAGGCGGTGGAACAGGTCCTCGCGGAAGCGGCCCTCGTCAATCTCCTGTTTCAGGTCACGCGACGAGGAGGTGATCACCCGAACATCGACCTGGACGTCCTGCTCGCCGCCCACGCGGCGGAAACGTTGCTCGACCAATACGCGCAGGATTCGGCTCTGGCTCTCGCGCGGCATGTCGGCCACTTCGTCGAGATAGAGGGTGCCGTTATGGGCGCGCTCGAACACGCCGATCTTGCTGGGGCGTCCGTCGACGCCTTCCTCGCCGAACAGCTCAAGGTCGAGGCGTTCCGGAGTCATGCCGGCGGCGGCAATGGCCACGAACTCGGACCGGCCGCGCGGGCTGGCCTCATGGATCTGGCGGGCCACCAGCTCCTTGCCCGATCCGGGCGGGCCGGAGATCAGGACGCGGCTGTTGGCCGGGGCGACCTTGGAGATGGTGTTGCGCAGGGCGATGGCGGCCGCCGACTTGCCGATGATGCCGGTCGGGGTCATGGCCTGGGCCCGCAACTGGCGGTTCTCGCGCTTCAGCGAGGCGGCCTCGAGGGCGCGCTGGATGACCACGACCAGCCGGTCGGACTTGAACGGTTTCTCGATGAAGTCGTAGGCGCCGCGCTGGAGCGCGCTGACCGCCGTCTCGATATTGCCGTGCCCCGAGATCATGACAACCGGCAGGTCGGGGTCGATGGTCCGGATGATGTCGAGCAATTCCAGCCCGTCGATGCCGCCGCCCTGCATCCAGATGTCCAGCAGGGCCAGCGAGGGCTTGCGCGCGCGGATGGCGGCCAGGGCCTCGTCGGAGTTCGAGGCGGTGCGGATCGCATGCCCCTCGTCTTCCAGCAGGCCGGCGACCAGATCGCGGATGTCGGCCTCGTCGTCGACGACCAGAATGTCGGCTCCGTTGCTTTTCATGGCATCTCTCTATTCAGCCGCCGGGGCGGTGGAGGTTGAGGGGGTAGCAGGTGCAGAGGCGGACCGGGTCGGGGTCTTGAGCGGGAAGACCATGCAGACCCGTGCGCCGCGAAGCGTCTCGCCATCGGCCAGTTTCAGTTCGCCGCCGTGGTCCTCACAGATACGGCGAACGATGGCGAGGCCCAGACCCGTGCCCTTGTCGCGCGTGGTCACATAGGGCTCGGTCAGGCGGTCCCGATCCTTTTCCGGCAGGCCGACGCCGTCATCCTCGACGACGAAGGTGACGCTGTTCGGATCCACATCGAGCCAGGCCATGATGGCGATCTCGCCCCCGGCCTCACCCATCATGGCGCGACGCGCCATCACGGACTCGCCGGCGTTCTTGAGGATGTTGGTCAGGGCCTGCCCCACCATGCGGCCGTCGCACTGCAACTCGGTCTTGGGCAGGCCGCGCTGGAGGTCGATGACGGCGTCGGGCACCGCCACACGCTGGGCAAAGACCGCCTGCCGCAGCAGCTCGGCCGGATTCTCGGGCGCAAAGCGCGGGGCCGGCATGCGGGCGAACGACGAGAACTCGTCGACCATCCGGCCGATGTCGCCGACCTGACGAATGATGGTCTCGGTGCAGCGGTCGAAGACCTCGACGTCATCCACGACCTGCGAGCGGTATTTGCGGCGCAGACGCTCGGCCGACAGCTGGATAGGCGTGAGGGGGTTCTTGATCTCGTGGGCGATGCGACGCGCGACATCCCGCCAGGCTGCATTGCGCTGGGCGGTGACCAGCCGGGTGATGTCGTCGAAGGTCAGCACCATCTCGCCGCCCAGCCCGCCCTCGATCCGCACGCGAAGACGTCGCGTTTCCCCGTCTCGGGTGACGTCGATGTCTTCCTCGATGTGCGCCTCGGCCCGTTTGAGGAGTTCACTGAGCTCCGGCGAAAAGGCGGCCAGTTCACGCCCCGTCAGGTCTGCGTCGGGCAGACCCAGCAGTTCGATCGCGCTGGCATTGATGGCCGAGACCTGCCCCTTGCGATCCAGGCCGATGACCCCGGCGCTGACGCCGGAGAGGACCGTTTCGATGAAGCGACTTCGCCCCTGGGCATCCTCACTGGCGGCCTTGAGGGCCTCCTGCTGGGCCTGAAGATCGCCCGTCATACGATTGAACGCATTGGATAATGCAGCGATTTCATGGGGTTCCTTGGCGACCTCGACCCGGGCCGAGAGATCGCCACCGGCCACCTGGTCTGCGGCCTGTGCCAGACGCCCGATCGGCACCGAAATGGCGCTGGCGGCCGACATGCCCAGCCACACCGCGCCCACCAGAACCAGAAGCGCGGTCTCGAGGTAGCTGAGGGCAAAGGCGGTCTGGATACTGGCGCGGCTCTCCTGCGCCTCGCGATAGGCGTCGATCGACTGCCGGCTGTTGCGCATCTGCGCAATCAGGCCCGGCTGGAGCGGCCGCACGGCATAGAGATAGGCATCTCCATAGCCGGTGAGGGGGTAGAGGGTGCGGATGGTATCGGGGTTCTCGGTGACACCGCTGGGGGCGATCTCGCCCTGGGCTGCGATCTCGAGATCACTGCGGGGCGGACCGACATAAAGAGGCGCCCCCGGCAATTCACCACTGGCCAGCACCCGCCCCTGTCCGTCGAGAATATAGAGGGCGGGATAGCCGAAGATGTCCGCCGTCTGGGCGAGCAGACCGGAGAAGCGGATACGGCTGTTCCTGAAATCGGCGCGCGCCTCCGGGGCCGTCAGCTCATTGGCCATGGTGGCGAGGTCTGACTCCAGCTCCAGACTGACATCGCGGACATAGGCCCGGCCAATATCCGCGCCGTTTTCGACGGCCGCACTGACGTTGACACTGAACCACTGATCCACACCCCGGTTGACGAGGACACCGAACACCAGGGCGATCAGGATGGCGGGCACCACGGCCACCAGCGAGAACAGGGTCACGAAGCGCAGGTGCAGGCGCGCCCCTGCCTGTTTGCGATTCCGGACCAGATCCAGCACCTGGATTCCGACGCCCGACGCCAGCGTCAGGATCAGGACCAGGTTGCCCAACAGGATATAGAGCACCGCCCGGCTGGCCGCGGCCCGGGCCCCGCCCTCGCCGCCGGCCTCGGGCGCGACCGCCACCAGCCAGATGGCGGCGACGGTGATCAGGAAGGCGACGGCATAGGCGATCCCGAACACGGGACGCCCGGCCGGCGTCGAGATACCGGCCCGCAGAGCGCCGATCGCCGCATCGAGCGGCCGACGTCCAGGCGCTTCATCTGCTGTAACTGGGCCGGTCATGCGTCCGGTACCATCCGACACCTGTGGCCGATGATCAACAGGTTAGTTGCGAATATGCGGCACT
>CAXICH010000223.1:0-3839 GCA_964022245.1 uncultured Alphaproteobacteria bacterium | reverse complement strand
GGCCGTTCACTTAGTATGTTGCAGCGCATCATCCAAGCGACCGAGGGCGTCTTCCCGCGATAAAGAGGCCAGCGTACTTGCGATATCGGGAGAGGCAGCCCCCCCCGTCAAGGCCGCGCGCAGCGGCGGACCGATCTTGCCGAACCCGACCCCTTCGCTCTCGGCAAAGCTTTTCAACGTGGATTCAAGGGTATCGACCGTCCAATCGGTCTGATCGCGCAACACGGGGATCAGTCGGGCGAGACGTTCGGCCGCTTCGGGTGTCAGCTGACTGGCCGCCTTTTCCGAAAGGGTGATCGGGCGGCTGACGAGGGCGAATGCCGCCTGTTCCCGCAACTCGATCAGGGTGGTGGCCCGCCCCTGGATGTGCGGAATGACCCGGAAGAGGGCGGGCTTCTCCGCGTCGGCCTGCTTCACCAGATCGACCAGACGGCCAACATCCGCCTGCCGGATCCAGTGAGCATTGACGTGGGCCAGTTTGGCAAAGTCCAGCCGGGCAGGGGCCTTGTTGATGCCGGAAAGGTCAAACCATTCAATCGCCTGCGCGTCGTCGAACAGTTCATCGTCGCCGTGGGCCCAGCCCAGACGGGCCAGATAGTTCCGCATGGCTTCGGGCAGGTAGCCCATGTCGGCATATTCGTGGACGGCCTGGGCGCCGTGACGCTTGGACAGTTTGGCACCGTCGGGACCGTGGATCAGGGGGATGTGGGCGAAGACCGGGCGGGTCCAGCCCAGCGCGTCATAGATCAGGGCCTGACGCGCGCCATTGTTCAGGTGATCGTCGCCGCGAATGATGTGCGTCACGCCCATGTCGTGGTCGTCGGCCACAACCGCCAGATTATACGTCGGATTTCCGTCCGAGCGCAGCAGGACGAGGTCGTCGAGGTCCTCGGCACGCCAGTTCACAGGCCCCTGGACTGCGTCATCCAGGGTCACGCGGGTGTCCAGAGGACGGCGGAATCGCACGACGTGGGGCTGGTTCGGGTCGCCCTCGGACGGGTCGCGGTCACGCCAGGGCGAGACGAAGGCACGCTTTTCGGCCTTGGCCTCGTCGCGCAGACGGCCGGTCTCTTCGGAAGAGGTCCAGTCGCGGTAGGCATGGCCGGTCTCTACAAGGGTCTCGACAACCTCGCGGTGGCGATCGGCGCGGGCGTGCTGGAAGACGGGCGGGGCATCGGCGGTCAGGCCCAGCCAGTCCAGACCGTCGAAAATCGCCTTCACGGCGGCCTCGGTCGAGCGCTCCCGGTCGGTATCCTCGACCCGGATCAGGAACTGGCCGCCATGCCGCCGGGCAAAAAGCCAGTTGAAAAGCGCCGTTCTTGCCCCCCCAATGTGGAGGTATCCCGTGGGAGAGGGAGCGAAGCGCGTGACAACAGGGCCCGCAGGGGCCCGGGGGGTCAAGGATGCGGGGGAGTCAGTCACAGGGTGAGGGTCTGGCCACGGTTCAGGAGGAGGCCGCCCTTATAGCCCCTGAAACGCCCGTGCCCAGCCTGGCAAAGCGATTTGCCAGACGGGGGCTCGTGGGCGCGCGCACGGCGCTTCTGGCCCAGGCGGATCGCTGGCGCCTGTGGGCCCCGGTGGCGTTCGGCGGTGGGTGCGGTCTCTATTTCGTTCTGAAGGCCGAGCCGCCGATGTGGCCCCTGCTGCTGGCAGCGCTGGTCAGCGCGGGGCTGTGGGCCGGGGCGCGGCGACAGGGCCTCGGGCGAGCCGCCACCGTGCCGCTGATGCTGCTGACCTGCTTCTGCGCCGGGCTGTCGGTGACCAAGCTGCGCTCGGACAATGTCGCGGCTCCGATTGCACCGGCGACAGGTGATCCCGTGGTCGTTGAGGGCTGGGTCCTGGACGTCGACAGTCCCGGGGCGCGGGGCCCCCGCATCATCATGGCCCCGGTCCGGGTGCAGGGACTGGCCCCGGCCCAGACTCCCCTGCGGCTCCGCGTGACCGTTCGCGGCGAGACACCGCGCCCGGGTGACGCCGTCAGCGTCTTTGCTATCCTGAACCCGCCCCCGGGACCGGCTGCACCCGGGGCCTATGACTTTGGCCGGACAGCCTGGTTCCAGAGCATGGGCGGGGTCGGGTTCGAGCTCGGCCAGACCCGCGGGGTCGACCTGCCCCCGCCGCCGCGCCAGTTGCGCCTCGCCATGGCGGTCAACCAGTTCCGCTTTGGACTGGCCGAAAGGCTGGTCGAGCGCCTCGGCCCCCGGGTCGGCGGGGTCGCGGCGGCCATGACGACCGGCCACGAAAGCTGGATCGCGCAGGAGACCTACGACACCATGCGGGACTCGGGCCTGATCCACATCCTGTCGATCTCGGGCCTGCACATGGCCATCGTCGGCGGCTTTGTCTTCTTCGCCGTCCGCTTCGGCATCGCGGCGGTGCCCTGGCTGGTGCTGCGCGTTCCGGGCAAGAAGGTCGCGGCATGGGCCGGCTGGATCGCGGTCGTCGCCTATCTGATTATCTCGGGCGCGCCGCCGCCGGCCGAGCGGGCGGCGATTACGGCCTCGGTTGCCTTTCTGGCCATTATCCTCGACCGACCGGCCATCAGTATGAATGCGCTGGCCGTGGCGGCCTTTGCCGTCCTGCTGCTGCAGCCCGAGGCCATCGTCACCCCCGGCTTCCAGATGTCATTCGCGGCGACGGCGGCCCTTGTGGCCCTGGCCGAGTCGTGGCCGCGCCGCCCGCGCGAAATCCAGGTGCCCCTCCCGATCCTGATTGTGCAGAGAGCGGGCACTTGGGTCGGACTGGCCATCCTGGCCAGCTTCGTCGCCGGCATGGCCACAGGCCCGTTCGCGATGCAGCATTTCAACCGGACGGCGGTCTATGGCCTGCCGGCCAACATGATCAGCTCGCCCATCGCCGACTTCATCATGATGCCGATGCTGGCGCTGGGTGTCGTGCTGCAGCCCCTCGGCCTCGGCGGACCGTTCCTGACGGTGGCGGGCTGGGGGATCGAGGCGATCATGGCCGTCGGGGCGTGGATCTCGACCTTGCCGGGGGCGGTCATCCATACGCCGAGCGCGCCGGTCGTCGCCCTGCCGGTCGCCTTCGTCGGCATTCTGGTGCTGTGCCTGTGGCGGGGACGGCTGCGGTGGCTGGGTCTGCCGCTGGCCTGCGCGGTGCTGGTCTGGCCCCGACATCCGACGCCGGACCTGTGGATCTCTGACGCCGGCACCAATGCAGCTCTGGTGGCCGGGAATGAAGCGGTGGTGATCCGCACGGTCGGGCAATTCGCGCGCGATGTGTGGTCAGGGCGGCGGGGGCTGGCGCTCGTCGAGCGCCCTGCGGAGGGTTGGACCTGCGGCCGGGTTCACTGTGCGCCCGATACGCCGGGTCCGCTTGCCCTGTGGTGGGGACGTGCGGTCCCCGACGACGACCAGCTGACGGCCCTGTGCCAGACGGCCGAGGTGGTCAGTGTGCGGGTCGAGCTGGCACGCCTGCCCGAGGCCTGCGCCGATCGCCTGGTGCTGGACGGGCGCGACTATGCGACCGGCGGCAGCGTCGAGCTGTGGCGCACGGAGGTCGGCTGGCGCGCCCTGTGGTCAACGACCGAACGGGGCGCGCGTCCGTGGAACCGGCTGGGCGACCCGGATTATCAGGAATAGCGGCGGATCAGCCCGACCAGACGGCCCTGCACCTTGACCTGATCGGGCCCGAAAATGCGCGTCTCATAGGCGCGGTTGGCGGGCTCAAGCGCGATGGAGGCGCCCTTCTTGCGCAAGCGCTTCAGCGTCGCTTCCTCTTCCTCGACCAGGGCCACAACGATCTCGCCGCTGTTGGCGGTGTCGACCTGACGGATGATGGCAAAGTCGCCGTTCAGAATGCCCGCTTCGATCATCGAA